>CAYMRG010000051.1:0-15666 GCA_964392555.1 uncultured candidatus Brocadiaceae bacterium | reverse complement strand
GTGGCACGCGACGGCACCGGTGCACCGTCCGGACCCCGCGGGCCATCTGGTCTACGACAGCGCGATCGGTCGCGTCGTCCGGCCGTCCGCGGGGCCGACGATGTGGACCTGGGATGGTGTCGATTGGCAGGCGGTCGCGATCCCGTCGCTGCCGAGTCACCTCGGCCACCAGCCGCTGTTCGCCCACGACGGCGCGCGGCAGGAGCAGCTCGCGATCGACAGCCGGCTCGCGACGACCTCCGTCCTGTCGCCCTCGGCCTGGCTCGTTCGCGACCAGGGCGCGCGGTTCGCCACCGAGCTGCACGCGGCTGCCAACGACGCTTTGGGCGTGACGATGCTGCTGCAGCTACAGCCCGTCAGTCCGCTGCAACCCGACACCGCCACGTGGGACGGGTTCGCCTGGACGCAGCGCGGCAACCTGGGCATGCCGATCCGCACCGGGCTGGCGATGGCCGATCGCGATCTGGCCGGCGCGAACTTCGCGTTCGGTGGCCGCAACGCGGCGCTCGTCTCGACCGACACCCTGTGGCGGTGGGACGGTGGGGCGTGGACCGACGTGACCGTGCCGGGGGCGACGCCGCGCTACGGTGCGGCCCTCGCGGTGGATCCGGTGCGGCACCGCCTGGTGTTGTTCGGCGGCTACGACACCTGGTGGCTCAACGACACGAAGGAATACGACGGCACGCAGTGGCTGCCGCGCTATCCGTCGGCGGCGCCTTCGCCGCGCACCGAAGCGATCACCTGCTTCGACGAGCAGCTCGGCGTCGTCGTGCTCTACGGCGGCATCAGCATCAACACGCGCGTCGGCGACTGCTGGGCCTACGACGGAACCACCTGGACGCAGTGGCCGACGCCGCCGCTGCCGTTGCTGCCCGGCGTCGGCATGGCCTTCGATCGCACGCGCCAGCAGGTCGTCCTGACCGGTTGGTCGTCGGGCGTCGTGCCCGCCACGGTGCTCGCGGTCGCCTTCGACGGCACAGGCTGGGTCGCGCTGCCGAACGGCCCCAACAGCCCGGCGCTCGCGATCGACCCCGTGCATCAGTCCGTGATCACGGTCCCTTCGGTACAGCTGCTGACGGCGCAGCCCGCGCAGGCGACCAGCTATGGCGCCGGTTGCGCTGCCGGCGTGCCCGTGCCCGTGCTGCGCGCGTTCGGCGAACCGCACCCCGGCAACGCGTCGTTCGCGTGCGAGCTGTCGGTCGACGCGCCCGTTCCGCCGATCGGTGTGCTCGGGTTCGGGCCCGTGACCAGCGTGACGTTGCCCGGTGGTTGCCTGTTGCTGGTCGACCAGCCGACGCTGCTCGCGGCCGCGCTCGTCGACGGGTTCGGCACGTTCCGGCTGCCGCTGCCGCCGTCCTTGGGGCTGCGTGGGCTGGCCATCGGCCTGCAGGGTGGCGTGCTGGATGCGGCGTCGCCGCTGGGGCTGGCGTTCAGCAACGGCGTCCACGTCGGCTGCGGCGACTGACGGCCGGATTCACTGCTGGCCTTTCGCCGCGGGCGGAGTCTGATGGTCGCATGACCGTCTCCCGCCGTTCCGTTCTCGCCGCCGCGGCCGCCGCGACCGGCTCGTATGCCCTCACCGGCTGCGTCGGCGCCCGCCGCGATCGGCAGCCGAGCCAGGGGCCGCTGCGGCTGATGGTCGTCGGCGTCAGCGGACGCGGTGGCGACAACCTCGCGGCCGTCGCCAAGGAACACATCGCCGTGCTGTGCGACGTCGATCGCGAACGGCTGGCGAAGGCCGGCGAGTCGTTTCCCGACGCGCGGCGCGTCGTCGACTACCGCGAGGTGCTGCAGGATCCGTCGGCGCTCGAGCAGCTCGACGGCGTCGTGATCAGCACGCCGGATCATTCGCACTTCCTGCCGGCGATGCTCGCGATGGCCGGCGGCCTCGACGTCTACTGCGAGAAGCCGCTCGCGCACACGGTCGTGCAGGCGCGGCGCCTCGCGCAGACCGCCGCGGCGCGCGGGGCGATCACGCAGATGGGCACGCAGATCCACGCCAACGAGAACTACCATCGCGTCGTCGAGGCGATCCGCGGCGGCGCGGTCGGTGCGGTGCGCGAGGTGATCGTGTTCGTCAACGGCACCGATTGGTCGGCGACCGAGCCGCCGAAGCAGGCGCCGCTGCCGGACACGCTGGCCTGGGACCTCTGGCTCGGCCCGGTGACCCCGCGGCCTTATGCACCCGACTACCATCCGGCGGGCTGGCGTCGCTACTGGTCGTTCGGCGGCGGCACGACGGCCGACATGGCGTGCCACTACGTCGACCTGGCATTCTGGGCGCTGCAGCTCGATGCACCGGTTTCGCTGCAGGCCGACGGCGTCGAGCCGCATCCGGTCTGTGCACCGGCGGCGCTGCGTTGCGTCTACGATTTCCCCGCGCGCGGCGAGCGACCGGCGGTGACGCTGCATTGGCACGCCGGCAAGGACCGGCCGAAGCAGGCGCTCGCCGAACGCGGCCTCGACGGCTGGACCAACGGCGTGCTGTTCGTCGGCGACGACGGCTGGCTGATCAGCGATTACACGCGCCACGAGATCGGCCCCGAGGCCCGCAAGGCGGCGTGGCGAGCGCCCGCGCCATATCTGCCGGTCGTGAAGAGCCACCATGGCGAATGGCTCGACGGCTGCCGCGCGCGCCGCAAGCCCTCGTGCGAATTCGGCTATGCAGCGGCGCTGACCGAAACCGTGCTGCTCGCCAACGTCGCGTTCCGCGCGGCGCGCGGTCGTCGCCTGCAGTGGGATGCGGCGTCGCTGCGGACCGACCTGCAGGCCGCCAACGACCTGCTCGACGAGGCGGCGCGCAGCGGCTTCCAGGTGTAGCGCAGCGGGTCACATGCGCAGCATGTAGCCGAGGCCGATCGCCTGCGCCCCGGCCAGTGTCGCCACCGGCAACGCGACCCACGGCCAGCGACGCCCGGCGACGCCGAACAGGGTCGCGACCAGCGCCAGCAGCAGCAGCGTCGTGGTGCCGGCCACGGCATAGAACAGCGTCATGCTGTTCTGGCACCACAGCGCCGACCAGACACCCGGCAGCACCGGCAGGAGCCGCAGGTAGTTGCCGACGCAGTGGCCGCATTCTGCCAGCGGCGAGAACGCGAACGGCAGCGCGGCGGGCAGCCACAACGTCGCGGCGGCACGCAGCAGCGGGGGCCTGACCTCGGTCCAGCTCAGGTGGAACGTGCGCGGTGCGGCCTGCTCCTGAGACTCCGACATGCCGGCAGCTTACCTCGGCCCAACGAGGGGCACCAACGGGTCGCTGCCGACAGGTCGACGGCGCCCTCGGCCACGAGCTGCGAATGCGTCTCGTGTCGATCCTGGTGCTGCTCGCACCGTTCGTGCCGCTGCGTGCCCAGCAAACCGGCGAGCCCCTGCCGCTCGACCTCGCCTTCGCCCGCCGCGAGCTGCGCGATGGCGATGTGGCGAGCGTCAGTCCGGGCGGGCGGTGGCTCGCGTATGAAGTGCACATCGCCTCGCGATCGCCCGCCGGTGACGACCAGGTGCCGGGAGCCGGCGTGCGGCTGTTCGTCGTCTCGACCGACGGCGGGGAAGCCGTGTCGATCGGCCCCGAAGGCGCCGACTGCTGGCGTCCGGCGTGGTCGACGGACGGGCGACGGCTCGCGTTCTACGCGCGCACCGAGGATGGCCAGGCGCGGCTGTGGATCCATGACGTGGCCCTGGCGAAGTCGCATGAGCTGTGCCGTGCCCCGGTCAAGGTTCGCGCGTGGCCGATGGATACGCCGAGCTGGTGCCCGAACGGTCGCGAGGTGATCGTTCCGCTCGTGCCGGCGGCGGCAGCGGCACCGGCAGACGCCGCGGACGTCGCGGCCGCTGCGGGCAGCGAAGCCACACCGCCAGGCGATGCGGGGCGCGTCGAAGTCCACGACACGGCAACCGACGAGCAGGCCGCCGGGCCTGCTCCAGCCTTCGCCACCGATCTCGAGCCGATGCGGCAGTTCCTGATCGCCGAGCACAACGCGGCGATCGCCGCGGTCGACGTCGCGACGGGCGTGGCTCGCATCGTCGTCGCGGCCGACGCCGAGCCGCGGCCGAGCCTCGCGCGCATGTCGCCCGACGGGCGCTGGCTCGCCTGCGAATCGGTGTTCGATCTGCCGGCCGGCCGCGGCATGGCGACCTTCGTGCACCTGTCGCTCGTGCCGATCGATGGTGGCGCACCCCAGGTCGTCGCGCGCGACCTCGAAACAACGCAGCGGACCTATGCCGGAACGACCTGCTGCTGGACGCCCGATGGTCACCACCTATTGTTCACGCGCGACCACCACGTCTGGGTGGTCGATGTCACAGCGCAGGGTGGAGCTGCGCCGCGGCGCCTCGATGCCGTGCCGGATGCCGTCGCCGACCTGCCGTTCGCGTTGACGGCCGATGGTCGGTCGCTGCTGGTCGGCGTGGCAACCGGTGACGATCGGCTCGTCCCGAGCGTGCTGCCCGAGATCCTCACGCTGGTGCCGCTAGCCGGCGGCGCCGCGGTGCGCCTGCCCGGCGGCTGGCCGCTCACGGCGGGTGGCACGACCCTCTGGCAGCCGGATTCCGGCGCCCTGCACCTGCTGCAGATCGACCCGAAGAACGGCGAGCGTGCGCTCGTGCGCGTCGCCCTGCACGACCGTTCCGTCACCAAGGTCGCGCCGTGCGCCGGCCGCTTCCGCGCCGTGGGGGCGGGCCCCGATGGCTCGCTGATCGCCCGTCTCGAAGGCATCGCGGCGGCGCCGGACTTCTACCGCCTCGACGCCGCGCTCGCGCCCCTGGGGCGGTTGACGCACATCGAGCCGACGCTGGATCGCGTCGTGGTCGGTCCGATGCACACGTTCGCCACGCAGGTGCCTGGACCCGCAGGCAAGCCGATCGAAGTGCAATCCGCCGTCTTCCTGCCGAGCGGCGTCGCTGCCGAGCCCCGTCTGCCGACGGTCGTCTACCTCTACCCCGGCGCTCCGCTGGCCTCGCTCGCGCAGGACTATGGCGGTGGCGCGCCGAACACCGTCCCGGTGCAGATCTTCGCGACTCGCGGCTATGCCGTGCTGCTGGTCGACGTGCCGGTCGGGCCGATGGGGCGCCCCGGCAATCCGCTGGCGGAGATCGCGGCCGCCGTGCTGCCGCAGGTCCGCCGTTCGGTCGAACTCGGCTACAGCGATCCGGACCGCGTGGCGATCCTCGGCCACTCGTACGGTGCCTACGGCGCCGTCGGCGTCGTGACGCAGAGCGATACGTTCCGTGCGGCGATCGCCATCGACGGCTTCTACGACTTGCCCGGCGCCTACGGCACGTTCGGGCGCGGTGGCGTCGCCTACAACGTCGAGTACTTCGAAGCGGGCCAGGCGCGCATGGGCGGGCACCCGTGGGCCGAGCGCGAGCGCTACCTCGCCAACTCGCCGTACTACCAGGCCGAGCGGATCCACACGCCGTTGCTGCTGCTGCACGGCGGCATGGACGAGGATTGCGCGCCGGCCGAGGCCCGCAAGATGTTCGCCGCGATGCAGCGGCTCGGTCGCACGGCGCAGCTCGCGATCTACGCGGCCGGGAGCCACTCACCCGAGGAGTGGCCGTTCGCGGACCGCGTCGACGCCGCGCAGCGGATGCTCGCCTTCCTCGAGCGCCACCTGTCGCGCAAGCAGCGTCAGTAGCTGCCGATCTGCAGCCGCAGCGTGTCGGTCGCCGTCACGGTGAGCGATGGCGTCAGGTCGATCGCGACCATCTGGTGGAAGTAGATCGTGCCGGCGAGTGCTGGATCGTTCGGCAGCGCGAACGACGTCGACGCCGTGCCCTGCATGGCCAGCGTGACGCCGACGTAGTCGGGTTGCGCCTGCAGGATGCAACCCGGCAGCGCGGTCGGGAACACCGCGGTCAGCGGCAGGTTCGCGCTGGCGAACCCGGTCGCGCTCAGCACCAGGCCGAACGGCGGCAGGCCGACCGCGTTCGCCCGCCACAGCGATCCGGTCCACGGCAGCGTCGCGTCGACCGTGCCCGCGCAGCCTGGCGCGTACGTCTGCACGGTCGCAGGGCAGTTCGTCGACAGTTGCGCGAAGCCCGGCGCGGCGCCGCCGGCGATCGTCGTGAACGATCCGCCGAACGCAAGGTCGCCGGATGGCAGCTGGGCGATCGCCTCGAGGTAGTAGGGCGCCGGGCCGACGCTGGCGATCGGCGTCCACGCGACGCCGTCCCAGCGCGCCACCTGGAACGAGCCCACGGACCCGACGACCGTGTAGTCGCCGGCGGCGAGGACGTCGCCGTTCGGCAGCACGGCGAAGCGATAGGCATACAGGTGCGTCGGACTGGTCTGCGTCGAACCCATCGCCGACCACGTGGCGCCGTTCCAGCGCGCGATGCCGACCGCCGTCGTGGTGCCGGCCGAGGCGAAGTCGCCGCCGGCGATCAGGGCGCCGTCCGGCGCGACGCCGAGCGAATACACCGACACGCCCGTCATCCCGGCGCCGAGCGCCGACCACGTGCTGCCGTCCCAGCGCGCGATCCGTTCGGCGTTGGCGCTGCCCGCGGTCGCGAACATCCCGCCGGCCACCACGTCGCCGTTCGGCAGCATGGCGAGCGAGTCGACGCGCCCGTCCATGCCGGTGCCCAGGCTCGACCAGGCGCCGTTCCACCGCGCGATCCGATTCGCCGGCGCGCCGCCGGCCGAGGTGAACGAACCGGCGGCGACGAGCTCGCCGTTCGGCAACGCGAGCAGGGCGCCGACGTCGCCGTTGACGCCGCTGCCGAGCGCGCTCCACGTCGCGCCGTTCCAGCGCGCGATGCCGCTCGCGGGCGTGCCGCTGACGTTCGTGAACGCGCCGCCGACGACGATGTCGCCGTTGGCCGCGATCGCGATCGCGCCGACCCAGCCATTGAAGGTGCCGAACGTGTTCCACACGCCGCCCGTGCGCCGCACCACGGCCGCGCTGGTGCCCGCGATCAGGTCGCCGTTCGGCAGCGCCGCGAGCACGCCGACGCTCCCGCCCGGGCCGCCGCCGAGCGACCAGATGTTTGCGCATTGGGCGGTCGCCGATACGGCGAGCAGGGCAACGGACAACGGGGCGAGGAACGTCAACAGGCGATGGGACACGGCAACCTCCGAGAGGGACAGGCGAGGGGGCGCGGGGACGCCGCCGGCAAGCAAGCGCTGTTCCACGGGTATCGCTTGCCCTTCGGGCCGGTGGCTCGCCAGCGGCCACACGTGGCTGGCGCGGCATCTGTCGCGGATCCGGGACAGGCGGCAACCGATGCGTAGCGCTGCCCGGTGGCGCGGTGCATCCGCGGGCGACGAGCCGGCGAACACCCGGTCATGATGCGCGCCGCCGTCGCCCTCGTCGCCTTCGCCGCGACCGTCCCCGGCCAACTCCGACTCTTCCAGCCCGACGACCTGCCGGCGCGCCGCAAGGCCGCGGCGGTCCTGGCGGAAGGGCTGCAGGCGCTCCGCGAATCCGGGCCGGAGGACGGGGCCGCGCGCTTCCACGCGGCGCTTGAAGAGGCGCAGGCGCTGCTGCCGGTCGGCTCGGCGGCGCGGGCGGTCGCCGACGAGCTGGTCGCCCGGGACGCGGCGCCGGGAGCGCTGGCCGGCGACGCCGCGGAGCTGCGCGCGGACCTCGCCTTCACGCCGCTGGCCGAAGCCGAACTGCCCGAAGGCGTGCCCGGTTTCACCGTGCTCGACGAGGTCGAGCTGCGCAGCTACCCGAGCTACCGCATGGTCCGCACCGGCATGAAGGGTGGCACGCTCGGCGCGTTCTGGCCGCTGTTCCGGCACATCCAGAGCCGCGAGATCGCGATGACGACGCCGGTGCAGATCGACTACGGCACCGCGGACGAAGGTCGAGACGGCGACCGCGCGCGCCAGGTCTCGATGGCGTTCCTCTATGGTTCGCCGAAGCTGGGTCGTGCCGGCCAGGACGGCGCGGTCGAGGTGGTGGACGTGCCGGCGACCACCGTGCTGACGATCGGCTCGCGCGGCTACGACCGGCCGGCGCGCATCGCCGAGCTGCAGGCGCGGCTCACGGCGTGGCTGGCCGCGAACCCGCAGTGGCAGGCGTCCGGCCCGATCCGCATGATGGCCTACAACAGCCCGTCGGTGGACGCTGCGCGCCGCTGCTTCGAAGTGCAGATCCCGGTCGTCCACCGCGAACCGGTCCCGCGCGGCGAGTCGGTGTGAGTCGGCTTGCCCTTGCTCAGCGCGGCAGCCGCCGCGCGATGTGCGCGCCCACCTCCAGCAGCAGCTGGGTCTCCGCCGGCGTGAAGTCGTAGGCCACCGGTTTGGCGACGCCGAGCACGCCGCAGAGGCGATCGCCGTCGAGCATCGGCGCGGCGATCGAGCCCTCCATGCGCGTCAGCCTGGCGTCGGGGCGCGCCACGCCGCTGCTGTCGGTCTGCAGGTTGCACACCTGCACCGGCTGGCGGCGTTCGGCGGCGATCCCGGCCATGCCCTTGCCGATCGGGATGACGCCGACCTTGGCCAGCACCGGCGGCGGCAGACCGTGTTGGGCGGCGAGGTGCAACTGGCCATCGCCGGACTGCAGCACGTGCAGCGTGCCGACCGGGCAGTCGAAGTGGCGCGTGATGCGTTCGAGGATGGCTGGCCAAGAGGGTGGCGTGGCGGCGGCGAGCAGTTCGTCGACGGCGGCGACCAGCGGATGCGGCGCGGGTGTCATGGGCCGACCAGTCTAACCGCGACGTCGGCGTCAGCGGACGCGCAGCGCCGCGACGACCTTCGCGACCTCGACGCCGTCGGTGACACGGCGGGCATGGTCGCCGCGCGGCGAACTGCCCATCGGCACGTCGGGGCGGCGGAACGTCATCGGCCCCTCGCGCCAGGTGCTCGCCGACAGGTGGACCTCGGTCACGCCCGTCGCCGCCACCAGGGCCGCGACGTTGTCGTGGCGCACGCCGCAGCCGGCCATCACGACCAGGCGACCCGCGGCCGTGCGCACCAGGTCGGCGAGCAGCGGCGCGCCGGCGGGCGCGTTCGGCGCCTGGCCCGAGGTCAGCAGCCGGTCGACGCCGAGGTCGAGCAGGGTCGCCAGTGCCGCGTGCGGCTCGGCGGCGACGTCGAAGGCGCGGTGGAACGTCAACGGCAGCGGCCGCGTCACCGCCAGCAGCTCGCGGACGACGTCGGCGGCGATGCGGCCGTCGGGCAGCAGGGCGCCGGTGACGATGCCGTCGACGCCGGCGGCGCGCAGCGCGGCGATGTCGCGGCGCATCACGTCGCGTTCGGCGTCCGAGCAGACGAAATCGCCGCCGCGGGGGCGCACCATCGCGAACAGCGGCAGCGAAACCGCGGCGCGCACGGCCGCGACCAGGCCCGCCGACGGCGTCAGGCCGCCGGCCTCCAGGTCGGCGCACAGTTCGAGGCGGTCGGCACCGCCGGCGACGGCGACCAGCGCGCCCTCGAGCGAGTCGACCGTCACCTCGACGCGGACAGGTTTGGCGGGGGTGGGCACGGCGACTATGGTGCGCGAATGCGCGCGCAGTTGCTGCACCTTTCCGGGCCGAGGCGGGGCAGCACCGTCACGTATGCCGTGACGAGCGTCGTCATCGGCACGGCCGACGATTGCAACGCGCGGTTGTTCTCGACCGAGGTCGCGCCACACCACGCGCGGATCGACTTCGTCCAGGACGAGTGCCAGTTCCACCTGCGCGCGCTCGGCGGCAAGGTGTTCGTCAACGGCAGCGAGGTCGAGGAGGTCATCCTCCAGGACGGCGACCAGCTCGAATTCGGCGTCGGCGGGCCGATGGTCCGCTTCCGCATCTACGTGCCGATCGGCGCCGTCTGCAAGCCCGTGCGCCGCATGCTGGCCGACGCGCGCGACGTCTCGCGCGTCAGCGGCCGCGTCGCCGGCACGCGCAGCCTGACGCGCGATCTGCTGACGCAGGCGACGCCGCGGCTGAAGGTCGGCGTGCCGCTGGCGCTGGTCTTGTTCGCGCTGGCCGGCGGCGCACTCGCCGGCTGGCTGACGAGCCGCCAGGACGAAGGCGCCCGCCAGCGCACTTCGGCCGAGCTCGAGGAGCTGCACAAGCAGACCGCCAGCCAGAGCGAGGCGATCGCCAAGATGGAACGCTCCGCCGAGTTGCTGCGCCGCATCCAGCGGCAGTGGACCGGCGGCGTCTGCCTGATGCACGGCATCTTCCGACTGCGCATGCCGGACCAGTCGTTCTTCCGCGTCGGCCGCGAGCCGTTCGAGATCGAGTACACCGGCTCGGGCTTCCTGGTCAGCACCGCCGGCCATGTCGTCACCAACCGCCACGTCGTCGCGCCGTGGCTCGAGATGGAGCGGGTCACGCCGCTGCTCGAAGGCGGCGCCGTGCCCGTGTTCACGCACCTCTCGGCGACGTTCCCGGGCCGCGCGCCGATCGACGTGCCGACCGATTCGATCCTGCGCCGGCAGGACGACCTCGACGTCGCGGTGGTGCAGCTGCCGGTCGCCAGCGTCGAAGGCATCCCGGTCCTGCCGCTGCACATCGGCACGATCGAAGGCGAGGACCAGCGCGCGATCGTCGTCGGCTACCCGACCGGCCTCAACGCGCTGATGGCGCGCGCCGACAGCTCGATCGTCGACGACCTGCGCGCGCGGCAGGCGTCGATGACCGAGGCGATCGCCGAGCTGGCGGCGCACGGCCAGGTGACGCCGCTGATCACGCAGGGGGTCGTCAGCAACGTCCAGGACCGCATCATCGTCTACGACGCGACGACGACGCACGGCGGTTCGGGCGGTCCGGTGTTCGGCGGCAGCGGCGACGTGATCGCGGTCAACTTCGCGATCCTCAGTGATTTCACCGGGGCGAACTTCGGCGTGCCGATCCGGTTCGCGCGCGAGCTGCTGCCGCATTGAGTCGCCAACGGCGAGAAAAACCCTGCGCGGCGAGGCCGGATCTGCGAGACTGCGCGAGTCGCGGTGCGGTCAGCTGCGGCGATCGGCCCGTGGGGGGCCCAGACATGGACAAGACACCGCTGGGGCGGCAGGTGCATCAGAGCGAACGTGAAGCGGACCGACGCGGTCCTGGTGGCGGCGGACTCGGCGGCAGCCGGGGCCTGGGCCCGCGCGGCAAGGGTCTGTTCGGGCGGTTGCTCGACGGCCTGCGCAGCGCTCCCGCACCGCGCACCGAAGCGGTCTCGATCGCGATCGCGAGCGGCAAGGGCGGCACCGGCAAGTCGTTCCTCGCGACGTCGCTGGCGGTGCTGCTGCAGCGCGCCGGGCGCCGCACGGTGCTCGTCGACTGCGATTTCGGCCTCGCCTGCGACCACCTGCTGCTCGGCGTCAAGCCGGCGCTGACGCTGCAGCAGCTGCTCGGCGGCCAGGCGACGCTCGACCAGGTGCTGGTGACGACGCCGTGCGGGCCGCGGCTGTTGCCGGGCGCGTCCGGCGTGCGCCGCATGGCGACGCCGACCGACAAGGAGCTGCTGAGCTTCGGCCGCGAACTCGGCGCGGTCGCGGGCCAGTGCGATGCGCTGGTGCTCGACCTCGGCGCCGGCATCGCGCCGGCGACCATGCTGACGATGCTGGCCGCCGAATGGATCGTGCTGGTGACGCAGCCCGAGATCGCCGCGCTGGTCGATGCCTACGCGGTCGTCAAGTGCGCGGCGCAGCTCAACGAACGGGCGCGCTTCCTGGTCGTCGTCAACCGCGTGCCGACACCGGGGCGCGGCGAGCTCGCGTTCCAGAAGCTGACCGAGGTCGCGCGCCAGCACGTCGGCGTCGAGCTGCACTACCTCGGCGAGATCGCCGACGACGATTCGGTGATGCAGCAGCGGCTCGGCCAGCTGCCGCTGGTGGCCAGCGATCCCGAGGCGTCGACGTCGCGCGCGCTGGCCGGTCTCGCCAGGCGGCTCGAGGCGATGTGCGGCGGACTGCAGCCGCGCCAGGTCGAAGGCGAGCAGACGATCGAGGCCCGCTTCCGCCAGCACCGCCTGTTCCTGTGAGCGGGCGCCGGCGCGGGACGCGCGGCAACGCCTTGGCGGCTGATCAGTTGCTGACCCGGTTGCGCCCGGCGGCCTTGGCGCGGTAGAGCGCTTCGTCGGCGTGGCGCGTCAGCGCTTCGGCCGCGGTGCCGTCGAACGGGAACACCGCGACGCCGATCGAGATCGTTGGGTTGACGACCACGGTGCCGCGCGTCACCGCCTCGTCGGCGACCGCCGCGCGCAGGCGTTCGCCGAGCACGAGACTCTGCTCGCGATCGCAGTTGGGCACGAACGCGGAGAACTCGTCGCCGCCGAAGCGGCTGACCACGCCGTTGGCGGCCTGGACGATGTCGCCGAGCCGCCGGCCGACGGTCGCGATCGAGTTGGCGCCGACCAGGTGGCCGTGGGTGTCGTTCATCTTCTTCAGGCCGTCCATGTCCATCATGTAGACGGCCATCGGTCGGCTCTGCCGCGCACTCAGCATCAGCGCGTCGCCGAACCGCGTCTTGAACACGCGCTGCACTGGCAGGCCGGTGAGGTCGTCGACGTTCATCAGGTTGTCGACCTGACGGTGGAACTCCGCCTCCAGCTCGTCGTGGAAGCAGAACTTCAGCACCGTCTCGCCGACGTGGATGCGGTCGCCGTCGCGCAATGCGGCTGCGGTCGTGACCCGCTGGCTGCCGAGGAACGTGCCGTTGGTCGAGCTCAGGTCGACGACCTGCCAGGTGTCGGCCTGCGCGGCGCGCTCGAGCCGGCAGTGCGTGCTCGAGATCTGCGCATCGCCGGGGATCACGAGGTCGGCGCGGTCGGGGCGGCGGCCGATCACCAGCGCGTTCTCGTTGAGCAGGTAGCGGCGACCGACCTGGGCGCCGCGCAGCACGACGAGCACCGGCAGTCGATGTTCGGGCGACGGCTCGTTCTGCTTCGGCGACGAGTAGATCGTGCGGCTGAAGTCGGTGTCTCCGGAATCAGGCATCATCGCGGCTGCCGGAGCATATCACCGGGCCGTCGCGGCGTTGCCGTGGAGCCGGCGCGCCAGCGCCAGCATCGCCCACATGGCGACGAGCGCGCCGCCGAGGCACCCGCCGGCCTTCGCGTAGTCGCCGAAGATCACCGCGCCGATACCCGGGAGCGTCAGCCAGATCACGGTGGTACCGAGCACGGCGCACAGGATGCCGCGGCCGAGGGTGCCGTCGGGTCGCACGTCGCCGGCGTTCGCCGCGATCGGTCCCCAACCGGGACCATCCGGGCGGATCCGCCGGTAGAACGTGGTCAGGAACGCGGTGGGTTCGGGGCGGGTCACCAGCGTGACGACCAGCCAGAGGCCGAGCGTGCACGACGCGACCAAGAGGCTGCGGTATTCGGTCGCCAGGCCCCCGGTCTGCGGCAGCTCCGTGACCAGCACGTAGAACGTGAACGAGCCGACCATCGCGGCGATCTCGCTCCACGCGTTGATGCGCCACCAGAACCAGCGCAGGATGAAGACGAGGCCGACGCCGGCGCCGAGTGCCAGCAGCAGCTGCCACGCGTCGTCGATCTTCTTGCCGCCGACGATCATGTAGTAGCTGACCGCGCCGCCGAGCAGCAGCGACAGCGCCGACGCCCAGCGCGACGCGGCGACGAGCTGCCGTTCGCTGGCGTCGGGCCGCACGAAGCGCTTGTAGAGGTCGTTGACGAGGTAGCTCGCGCCGAGGTTCATCTGCGTGCTGACCGTCGACATGAACGCCGCCGCGAACGTCACCAGCATCAGGCCGCGCAGGCCGGTCGGCGCGAGTTCGCGGATCAGCATCGGGAAGCCGTGTTCGGGGTTCTGGTCCGGCCTCGGCTTCGCCGCGAGCGCCCATTCGCGCATCTCGGGATGCAGCGCCAGCGCCGCGAACGCGACCAGGATCCACGGCCATGGCCGCGCGCAGTAGTGCATGAGCTGGAAGAACAGCGTCGCCTTGACCGCGTGGCCCTCGTCCTTGCACGAGGCCATGCGCTGCACGATGTAGCCACCGCCGCCCGGTTCGGCACCGGGATACCAGCTCGCCCACCACTGCGAGAGCACCATCGCCAGGAACACACCGATCGGCATCCAGGGCGACACGGCCGAGAAGTCCGGCAGGTAGTGGAACGCCTGCGCGCCCTCGGCGCCGAAGTTCTTCGTGACCGCAGTCTTCAGCGCCTCGGTGCCGCCGACGCGATCGACGGCGATCACCGCGAAGATCGTGCAGCCGAGCATCGCGAGCACGAACTGCACCATGTCGGTGATCGCGACGCCCCACATGCCCGACATCACCGAGTAGATGCCGGTCGCGCCGAGGAGCGCCGCGACCAGCCAGAAGTCGGCGTGGCCGGTCGTGGTGCCAGCCGCGTCGAACAGCACGGTCTGCTTCAGCACGCTCGCCATCGCCGTCGTCACCCAGCCGATCACGACCGAGTTCATCACCACCGCGATGTAGAGCGCGCGGAAGCCGCGCAGGAAGCGCGCCGCCTCGCCGGTGTAGCGCAGCTCGATCAGCTCGACGTCGGTCAGGACCTCGGCGCGTCGCCACAGCTTGGCGAACACGAACACCGTCAGCATCCCGCCGAACGCGAACGACCACCACAGCCAGTTGCCGGCGAGCCCGAACGCGGCGACCTTGCCGGTGACCCACAGCGGCGTGTCGGCGGCGAACGTCGTCGCGACCATCGACGTGCCGGCGATCCACCACGGCAGCGAGCGGCCCGAGGCGAAGTAGTCGAGGAAGCTGGTGCCGGCGCGGTTCTTCAACCACAGGCCGATGCCGAGCGCGATGGCGAAGTAGCTGGCGATGATCGCCCAGTCGATGGCGTGCAGTTCCATGGCGAGCCGAGGGTTGGGAGCCGCCCGGACGCGGCCGGGCCGGATTCTCGCGGCGCCGCCGGCCGAAACAACCTCGCGCGGGCTTCGACGGGCGGGTATCTCGGTGGCCGATGGATCTCGTCGAGGTGCACTTCGCAGCGGCCGGGCGTTCGGTGTTCGTGTCGCCGGGGACGACCCTGCTGGCCGCGGCGGCGCTCGCCGAGGTCGAGATCGTGACCGGGTGCACGCGCGGCATGTGCGGCACTGATGCCGTCCGGGTCGTCTGCGCGCCGGACGACGCGCTCGAGGCGCCGGCCGACCACGAGCGGGGCACGTTGGAACGCATGGGCGTCGATCCGGGCTGCCGCCTCGCCTGTTCGGCGCGTGTTCGCGTCGGGCGGGTCGACGTGCTCGGCGATGCGCTGGCGTGAAGAGCCGATCCTCCGCACCGTCGTGCTTGTGACGGCCGGCGTGCGGGTTCATGATCGGCCGCGTGACGACGACCAACCCGGTTGGTGACGCGGCTGCGCCACGGCGGCGCCCGGTCCGCGACGGCCTCGGCTTCCTCGGGCGCTTCCTGCGCGATCCCCGCTCGGTCGGTGCTGTGCTGCCCAGCTCGCGCTATCTCGCGCGCGCGCTCGTCGGCCGCCTCGCGCTGCAGCCCGGCGAGCTGATCGTCGAATACGGCCCGGGCACCGGACCCGTGACCGCGGTGATCGCCGAGTGCCTGCCGCCCGGGGTGAAGTACCTCGGCATCGAGCTCGACGAACGCTTCCACGGCATGCTCGTCGAGCGCTACCCCAACCTGACGTTCCACCACGGGTCGGCCGCCGACGTGCAGTCGATCCTCGCCGCGCGCGGTCTGCCGCGGCCGGCGCGCATCGTCTCGGGGCTGCCGTTCGCGAGCCTGCCGTCGGCGATCCAGGACGGCGTCATCGGTGGCATCGATGCGTGCCTGCGCGGCACCAACGGC
>CAYMRG010000050.1:0-15774 GCA_964392555.1 uncultured candidatus Brocadiaceae bacterium | reverse complement strand
CCGCTCACTCGCCATGGACTTCGCTCGCATCGTAGAACTCGGCCGCCTGTTCCTCGTCCGCGCCTTCAAGGCGGACTTCCTCAGCCAGCACGCGGCCGACGACGAGCGCGCCCTGCTCGTCGCTATGCCGACGCCGATCGACGATCCGATGGCGCAGGACTACGTCGCCTGGCGGCGGTCGGTGCTGTGGATCGCTGGCGTGATGCTGGGGCTGGCGTTCGTGATCGCCGTGATCGACCACAAGTCGATCGCGACGCTGATGGCCTCTGCGCAGAACGGCGATGGGCAGCACGTCGACGTCACCCAGATCGCCGCGCAGCTCGGCGCGGACAACATCGAGGTGATCGACAACCTGATGCTGTTCAACCTGCTGCTGAAGGGCGTGATCGCGACGCTGGTGATCCTGGCAGCCCTGCGCTGGCACGCGGTATCGCGGTCGCGCTCGCTGTCGCGCTGGGCGTGGCTCGCGGCGCTGGTCGTGCCGCTCGTCGTCATGGCGTGGCCGTGGGCCCACAGCCTCGACTTCTCGCACCTGGAGCGTGGCATGAACGCGATGCCCGGCGCCGACAAGGCCGTGAAGGGCATGTTCGCGCTGTTGTTCGCGGTGTCGACGCTGCTGATGCTCGGCCCGAAGCTGATCGGCCTGTTCCCCGGCATCATGCGCTCGTCGCTGGCCCTGAAGACGCTGCTGCCCGAAGCCGCCGCCCCGGGCTGGCTGACGGTCGTGTTCGCACCGATCCTGATCGGCTTCCTGCTGTTCCTCTTGTGCTTCACCAGCCAGGCCGAAGGCAGCTACCTGCTGCTCGGTGGCCTGCTGCTGCTGGCGTTCGGCTCGATGAACTACCTGCGCCGCGCGCGCGACCTCGTGCGGCCGCACACGCCGCAGGAGGCGAGCACGCTGGTGCGCGGCATCCGCCATCAGGCGAAGCTGTTCTCGGGCGCCGGTATCGCGCTGGTCGCGATCTACCTGGTCCGCAGCGAGGCGATCAGCTGGCTCTCGCTGATCCACATGGCACTCGAGGCGATGGGCGGCATCCTGCTGACGATGCTCGCGATCAGCGACATCACGCTGGCGGTGCTCGCGTTCAGCCAGCAGCAGGGCGCGGCGTTCCAGGACTCGGGGCTGCGCGTCGACTACGAACGGCGCCTCGCCTCGCTCGCCAAGACCGGGCTGACCGACCTGCAGAGCGCGCTCGGCATGCAGGACCTCGAGCGCATCCGCCGCGCCGCCCAGGCCGCGCGCGGCGAACCTACTGCGCCAACGACCTGAGCACGTCCATCGTGCTGATCAGGCCGACCGCGCGGCCGCGTTCGGCGACGATCACGCGGTGCACCTGGTTCTCGACCATGGTGCGCGCGATCTCGCGCAGTGTCGCGTCCGGCGCGACGGTCGCGATGTCGGTCGACATGACGTCTTCGGCCGACAGCTGCGGCGCATCGGGTCCGTAGCCTTCTTCGTCTTCCTCGTCGACGTCCTCGTCCTCGCGGCCGGTGCCCTGCGGCGTCCATTCCTGCGCCTCCTCGGCGTGCGAACGGACGATGTCCGCCATCGACAGGACGCCGAGCACGCGGCCGTCCTCGTGCAGGACCGGCACGCCGCTGATGCCCGATTCGGCGAGGATGCGCTCGACCTCGGCGAGCGAGTCACCGGCCTGCACGGTGATCAGCTGCCGCTGCATGATGTCGCAGGCGCGAACGGTCGTGAGGTCGACGGGCGTTGCCGTCGGCCGCGTCGTGGCCTTCATGGCGTTCACCTCACTTGCCCGAACCTCATGCCCGCGACTGTTGTTTCGCCCAAGTTGCCGCGGTGGCCCAACTGCGGATGGTGCCTAAGCCGCTTGGGGGTGATGATCTACGCATGAGCCCGGAGCGCTTCGCCACGGGCCGGACCAGGAGCTGAGCATGAGCGGCATCGTGTTGACCACCGACCTCTCCGCCGAATCGAAGCGAGCCTTCACCCCGGTGAAGACCCTGGCCAGGAAGCTGGGCATCGGCGTGCGGCTGATCGCCGTGCTCGAGGACCTGCCGTTCGAACCGACCGGTGGCGGCCTGATGGCGGTCTACCCGGATCGCACGCAGATCAAGCGCGACTGGGACAAGGCGCTGGCGGCGCTCGCCGACGAGCTCGGGCGCGACGTCTGCGAAGCGGCCGAGGTGATCGATGCCGCCGACGTGCCGCGCGCCGTCGTCGACTACGCGCACCGCTGCAAGGCCGACTACATCGCGATGGCGACGCACGGCCGTTCGGGCCTACGGCGCCTGCTGCTCGGCTCGGTCGCCGAGATGGTGATCCGGCACGCGCACGTGCCGGTGCTGCTCTACCCGCCCGCGGCGACCTGAGCTGCGCGTCGCCAGCGTTCGAACAGGTGGACGAACACCGCGGTCGCGACCACCGGCATCAGCAGGTTGACGAACGGCAGCGTCATCAGGAACGCGACCAGCACGCCGGCGGCGAGGACCGTCGAGCTGCGGCGGGCGTGCAGCGTGCGGGCGGCCGCGATCGACAGCCGCCGCAGCGCGACCAGCTCGAAGTATTCGCGGCCGACGAGGTAGCCGTTCACCGCGTAGTAGGCGAACGGGTAGGCGACCGGCATCGTCACGACCAGCAGCAGCAGCAGCGCGTTCGCACCGATCAGCACGGCGAAGAAGCGCAGGCTCGCCATCAGCCCGGTCCAGAACGGCTGCCCCGGCGCGGGCGGCAGGTCCGGATAGTGGCGGCGCTCGACGGCGCGCGCGACGTGGTCGAGCAGCAGGCCGACGAACGTCGCGGTGACGATCGGGAACAGGAACCAGACGAGCGCCAGCGTCGCCACCCAGTCGACGAGCGTGTGGCCGAGCCACGAGTCGGCGACGAACGTCATGCCGAGCAGCCGGTCGATGCCGAACCACGCGCCGACGAAGCAGGCGAGGCTCAGCAGCACCGAGGCGCCGATCAGGCCGAGGATGCGCGGATCGAACAGCTGCGCGATCGCGCGCGAGAACGCGTCGAGCATCGGGCTCTCAGGCGCCGGCGCTGCCGACCAGGGCTTCGACGGCGAGGCGTTCCTTCGGGATCGCCGCGGTCAGGACCTCGTGTCCCGACTCGGTGCAGACGACGTCGTCCTCGATGCGGATGCCGCCGAAGCCGCGCAGCGAGTTCATCGTCAGGAACTGCTCGGCGCGCTTCCAGTCGACCTGGTTCTTGAACTGCTGCTTGAACTTCGCGTCGCGCAGGATCGCCGGCACGAAGTAGATGCCGGGCTCGATCGTGAAGCACATGCCAGGTTCGAGGTCGAGGTCGAGCCGCAGGTAGCCGGTGCCGAACTGCGGGCTGCGCGTGCGGCCCTTCGCGTACGAGATCTGGTCGCCGAACGCCTCCATGTCGTGCACGTCGATGCCGAGCAGGTGGCCGACGCCGTGCGGGAAGAACAGCGCGTGCGCGCCGCTGGTGACGAGGTCGTCGGGATCGCCCTTCAGCAGGCCCATCTGCGCGAGCCCGTCGGCGATCACGCGCGACGCCTGCAGGTGCAGGTCGCGGTAGCGCACGCCGGGCTTCACCGCGCCGATCGCGGCCTTCTCGGCGTCGAGCACGATGTCGTAGATCTCGCGCGCCTCCGGCGAGAAGTGGCCGTTGACCGGCCACGTCCGCGTGACGTCGGCGCAGTAGCCGCTGGCGCGTTCGGCGCCGGCGTCGAGCAGGACGAGGTCGGTGTCGTGCAGCAGGTTGGCGTGGGCGTGGTTGTGCAGCACCTCGCCGCGCACCGACAGGATCGTGTTGTAGGCAGGCACGCAGCCGTTCCGCAGGAACGCGCCCTCGACGTGGCCGACGAGCTCCTGCTCGTAGATGCCGGGCCGCGTGCGCGCCATCGCGACCGTGTGCGCCTCGCGCGTCACGGCGGCGGCGAGGCGCATCTCGGCGAGTTCCTCGGGCGCGCGGCGGTTGCGCAGCCGCGCGATCGCCTGCACCAGCTCGGCGTCGCCGATCTGCTTGCTGGCGAAGAAATCGATCGTCTCGCCGGTGATCGCGGCGGCCTCCGCGGTCGCGCGCGGATCCGCGATGCCGATGGTGCGGACCTTGCGCCGCCCGACCTGCTTGACGACGTGCTTCTTCAGGTTCGCGCGATCGAGCACGGCGGTCACGCCGAGCTTCTTCTTGAGGTCGGCGAAGCCGGGTACGGCGCCGTGCCAGAGCGCGTCCTCGGGCGTGCGTTCGTCGAGGAACAGCGTCACCGAGCCGTCCTTCGGGTCGAACAGCGCCGCGCTGTTCGCCTCGGGTTCGGGGAAGAAGAACAGGAAGGTGCTGTCGGCGCGGAACGGGCACCAGTTGGCCGGGTAGTTGCGCGGCATCCAGTTGCCGGCCATCAGCAGCACGGGGGTGTCGATGGCGTCGAGGAACTCGGCGCGGCGGGCCTTGTAGTGCGAGGGGTTGAGCATGGCTCCGGGAGCGTAGGGAATGGCCCGCCGGCGTGCACTGCGCAGGTCGTCCCGGGCGCTTCGGGATACAGTCCCGATCCGGAGTTAACGCGGTAGTTGTCCGTAGCGCGCCGCTCGCTCAGCCACTCGTCGCCCCATGAACGCACGCTCTCTGTCGCTCGCGGTTCTCGTCGTCCTCATCGCCTTCGGTGCCTGGTTCGCGTTGCGCGACAACGGGGCACCACCCCCTGGGCCCGGGATGCCTGGCGCGGCCGCCACCAACGATCCCGGCGCGGCGCCTTCGGTTGCCGAACAGACGGGTCGGGTCGCCGAACGGGGCGAAGTCGCGGCGGCTGCCGTCGGTGCCGGGGACCGGTCGCTGGCGGCCCAACCGAGCGGTTCGGGCGGGGCGCCGGGCGGGGTCTGGTTGCGCGCGCGCCTTGTCGACGCCGCGGGGGCGCCGCGCGCCGACGTCGAGGTGAACCTGGCGACGTGGCGCGATACGGCAGCGTTGCCGCTGGCCACGGGCGGCCGCGGCGACGGCAAGCAACCGTCGACCCGCTCGGGCAAGGACGGCCGGTTCGGGTTCCCGATTCCCCGGGTCGGCGCGGGCGGGCTCGAACTCGCGGCCGACGATCTGGTGTTCGCCAACGACCGGATCCAGTGGGAAGCCAACGGCGCCGACCTCGACCTCGGCGACCTGTCCGTCGTCGCCGCGGCGACGGTTCAGGGTGTCGTCCAGGATGCGCAGGGCGCGCCGGTGGCGGGCGTCAAGGTCACGGCGACCCAGGGGCCGCTGCGCTTCGGGGCAGCGAGCAGCGCGACGACGGCGGCGGACGGCGCGTTCTCGCTCGGCAAGTTGCGTCCGGCGAAGTGGACGCTGCGCACCACTTCGGGCAAGTTCCTGCCACACGCCGAGGAGCTCGAGATCGCGGCCGGCGAACGGCGCACCGGCGTCGTCGTCGTTCTGCAGGCTGGCGCCGCGATCGCCGGGCAGGTCGTCGACGATCTCGGCGTCGGCGTCGCCGGCATCCGGGTCGGCAGCAAGCGCAGCGAGTCGCACAGCGGCCTCGCGATCGAGCGCTTCACGTCCGACGAGGCGGTGCGCACCGACGCCAATGGCTTCTTCACGCTCGCGGGCCTCGAGGGCGAGCGCGCGTCGGTGCGGGCGTTCGGTCCTGGCTACCTCACCGCGATGGCCGCCGATGTGCCGGTCGGCACGAACGACCTGGTGCTGCGCGTCGACCGGCAGGCGACGATCGTCGGCACGCTCGTCGATCCGGCCGGCAAGCCGATCGCCGGCAGCAACGTGTGGAGCGCGAGCGCCGGCGATCGGATGGCGAGCGTGGACGTCGGCGAGGTCGACGACGTGGCGATGCCGTTCCGCAACCGCGCCGAGACGGCCGTCGACGGCAGCTTCCGCCTCGAGAACGTCGACCCGGGCACGGTCTCGGTGTTCGCGCGCGGCAAGGGCCATCGCGAGGCGCGCGTCGACGGTCTGCGGGTGGTGGCCGGCGGCCGGATCGAAGGCGTGAAGCTGGTCGGCGATCCCGGCGCCGCGCTGCAGGTACGGGTCCGCGACGGCGACGGTCGGCCGGTCGCCAACGCGGCCGTGCGGGTGCGCAAGGCGCGCGAAGCCGGCGCCGTCAACGGGTTCCGAGTCGGGGCCTCCGTCGACATCGAAGACTCGGACGTGCCGATGCCGATCGGCATGTTCGGCGGCATGTTGGGGCGCGGCACGACCGACGCCGAAGGGGTTGTGACGATCGCCGGGCTCGAGGCGGGCCAGGTCGAAGTGCTGGTCGGCCACGAGACGCTCGCGCCGTCGCGCCCGTTGGCGGTCAGCGTGCCGCCCGCGGGCACGCAGACGGTCGACGTGACCCTGACCGAACCGGGTTTCGCCGAGGTGCTCGTGCACGACGTCGACGGCAAGGTCGTCGGCGCCACGGAGGTCACGATCCAGGCCACCGACGACCCGGGTGCGGAAGCCGTCTCCGGGCGCACCGACGAACACGGTGCGGTGCGACTCGGCCCGCTGGCAGCGGGCAGCTACGAGGCGAGCCTCGTGCGTGGTTCGAACCGCGGTATGGCGGCCGGCAGTGTTGCGGTCCGCATCGCCGGCGATCAACCCAAGGCGCTCGACGGTTCGGCCCGGCGGTTCACGATCGTCGGCGGCAAGACCACGCAGGTCGAGTTGCAGCAGCCGGTGCTCGCGCGCGTGCACGGCACCATCACCGGGGCCGACGGTCCGATGGCGGGACTGCGCGTCCGGCTGGTCGGCGCCGAGGATCAAGGCATCGCGATCCCCGGTTTCGACGATGCCTCGGGCATGCTGACCGGCGCCGACGGCCGCTACGAATTCGACGGCGTCGAGCCGGGCGACTACACGCTGCGCTTCGGCAAGCCGCTGCAGGTCGTGCCGGCCGAGCAGCCGCTGCACGTGCCGCCACAGACCGCCGACGTGCTCCAGGATCTGGTCGCCGCGGTCGGCACGCTGCGCGTGCAGGTCGTGGCGAAGGGCTCGGGTGAGCCGGTCGCCGGCGCCAAGGTCGAAGTGCATCGCGCCGCGGTTCCCGGCACCGAGCGGCGGGAGCAGCGCGTGATGATGGTCACGATGACGCTCGCTGGCGACGACCAGGACGCCGAGACGACGACGATGACGGTCGGCGACCAGAGTGCGACCACCGACGGCGAAGGGTGGGCCACGATCGTCGATGTGCCGGTCGGCACCTATGACCTCGCGATCTCCCACAAGAAGTTCGCCGACGCGAGCGTGAAGCAGCAGGTGGTTGCCGCGCAGCAGACCACGGAAAGCGGTCGATGCGAGATGCAGGCCGCAGGGCGCCTGCGCGGCATCGTGCGGACGGCGGACGGCGGCGTCGCCAAGATGGCTCTGGTCGCGACTCGCCCGATCGACGGCAGCGAATGGTCGCCCCCGGAGGTCGCGATGGGTGGCAAGGTGAGCGTCGGCAGGCTCGCGAGCGGTCGCTACAAGGTGCGCGCGCAGTCGATGGGCGAAGGCGCGCACTACGGCCCCGAGGTCGAGGTCGAGATCCGCGGCGGCGAGGCGACCGACGTCGAACTACGCCTGCCGTAGCGAACGCGCGGCGCCGAGCGCCTTCGCCCGCGCCTCGTGCAGTTGCTCGCGGAGCTTCTGCACGTCGTCGCCACATGCGGCGCGGATCGCCTCGGCATCGACCGAACCCGCGGTCGCGCGCAGCCACTCGAGGTCACCGCGCACGCGCGCTGCGGTCGGCAGGCCGCGTTCGCTGCGACCGAGACGGCCGGCGACGTCGCCGGCGACGGCCAGCGCGAACAGATCGATCGGGTAGTCCTTCGGCCGGAAGTGGCGATCGTAGAGCTTCGCCTGCGTGCCGGGTCGCAGCTCGGTGAAGCGCCGCACCTCCAGGTGCAGCTCGCAGACGTGCAGCGCGAGCTGGCGCGCGCGCTGGTCGGCGAGGCCGGGCCAGCGATCGAGGAATGCGGCGACCAGCGGCAGGCCGAGCTGCTCGTGCCCCGGGTGGCTCGGCAGTTCGCGCACCGGCGTCACGATCTTGCCGAAGTCGTGGCAGAGCACGGCGAGGTGCACGGCGAGGCGATCGCGTTCGTCGAGGTCGCGCGTCTGCGCGCAGGTCCACTCGAGCGAGAGGATCAGGTGCAGCGCGAGCGAGATCTCGGGGTGCCATTCCTGCGGTCCGGCGACGCGGCCGTCGAATTGCGCGTCGAGGTCGGAGGAGATGGCCGCCAGCAGCCCGTCCTCGTGCAGGTCCTGCAGGCAGCGTCCCGGCGACGCGCATCGGAGCAGCATCGCGCGCAGCTCGAGCGCGACCGCTTCGGCCGGCACTTCGCCGAGCAGCGCGGGCGGCAGCGCGAGCGAACGGATCGCGCGATCGAGCGTGAAGCCGAGTTCGTGCGCCTTGCGGTAGTAGCGGAGCCAGCGGATCGGATGCTCGCGAACGCGCTCCGCGGCGTCGCCGACCGGAGCGATGCGACGTTCGCGGAACGCGCGCAGACCCCCGTGTGGGTCGTGCAACCGGCCGGTCGCCAGTTCGACGGCGAGCGCGCCGATCGTCATGTCGCGTTCGCCGAGATCGCGCTCGATGCGCTGCGCGAGCGACGCGTCCGTCGGACCGCTGCGGAACGTCGTGATCTCGATGCGGCGCCCGTCGAGCCGCATGGCGAGCGTGCCACGCCCGACGTTGCCGACCGTGGTCGCGACGAACACGCCGCGCTCGCGCAGCAGCGCGGCGCCCGCCTCGGGAGCCAGCGCCCAGGCCAGATCGACGTCACCTGGCCGCGGCCCGGCGATGCCGTCGGCGCGGCAGGCGATCGCGAGTGCCTGCGAACCGACCAGGCAGGTGCCCAGTTCGGGCGCGAACAGCCACGGTGCTGCAGTGCGGAGCCAGGCGATCGGGTCGTCGGTCGTCATCGTTCAGGCACGCGCGTGCAGCACCTCGAAGGTCATGTAGCCGAAGTATGCCAGCACGAACACGACGCCCCAGCCGCGCGAGACGCCGCCGCCGCGCCGCAGCACGACGACCAGCAGGATCGCCGAGATCGCGGTCATCGCCATCAGCCGCCACAGGCTCGCGACGTCGACGTCGAACGGCTGCAGCAGGCCGGCGATGCCGAGCACGGCGCCGACGTTGAAGATGTTGCTGCCGACGACGTTGCCGATCGCGATCTCGGGCTCCCGCTTGCGCGCCGCGACCACCGACGTGGCCAGCTCCGGCAGGCTGGTGCCGACCGCGACGATCGTCATGCCGATCACGGCCTCGCTCATGCCGAGGCTCGTCGCGATCGCGACCGCGCCGCCGACCAGCCAGTCGGCGCCGTAGGCGAGCATCGCGAAGCCGACGCCGAGCTGCGCGGTGTGACCGAGCCAGCGCAGCAGCGTCGGCGGCGTGTGCGACTCGGGCTCGGGCTGCAGTTCCTTCTGCCGTTCGCGCAGCAGCAGCTGCGTGCAGAACAGGACCAGCATGCCGACCATCAGGCCGGCGATCGGCCGGCTGACGCCGCAGCCGATCACGAACGGTACCGCGGCCAGCGCCGTCGCGACCAGCATGTAGCCGAGTTCGAGGAAGCGGGTCTGCAGCTTGATCGCGCAGATCGCCGCCGCGCAGCCGACGATCAGCAGCACGTTCGCGGTGTTGCTGCCGATCACGTTGGCCATCGCGATCGCGCTGGCGCCGCTGCGCGCCGCCGTCAAGCTGACCAGCAGCTCGGGCAGCGAGGTGCCCATCGCGACCAGCGTCAGCCCGACCGCCATCGGGCTCATGCCGAGCGTCAGCGCGATCCAGACCGCGCCGCGGACCAGCAGATCGGCGCCGACCACCAGCAGCACGAGTCCGACGAGGATCGCCGGCAGCGGGTAGTCCGCGGTCCATGAGGCATCCTGCAACAGTCCGAGCATGCGCCGATGCTACGGAACCGGCAGCGTGGCTCCAGCCGGCCCATGGCAATGGTCGATCGAATCGGCATGCGAGCCCTGCGCCTGCTGTCCGCCGCCCTCTGCCTCACGCTGGCCGGCTGTCTCGAGATGGAACAGACCATCACGCTGCAGGCCGACGGCAGCGGCACCCAGGCGGTGCGGATGGTGATGCCCGAGAGCACCTTCGCCAACCTGAAACGCGCCAGCCAGGCCGCGAAGCTCGGCGGTGGCGCCGATCCGGCGGCGGTGTTCGACAAGGAGACCGTGGCGCGTGACCTCGGCGCCGCGGGCCTCGAACTGGTCGACCACGTGGCCAAGCGGGTGCCCGGCAAGCGTTCGGTCGAACTGACGGCCAGCTTCGGCTCGTTCGCGGGTCTGCAGGCAAGCCCGCTTTGCGGCAGCGCGGCCGAATGGGTGCTGGCGGCGGGACCGCGCGAAGGCACCGCCAAACTGACCCTGTATCCGCAGGGTCGCCAGGCCTGGCTCGACGCGCGCGCCAAGGCCGAGAAGATGCCGACCGAGCGCGACCCGGTCACCGAGGCGTTCTTCGCCAAGCGCCAGGAGGAGCTCGCCGGCCTCGACCTGACGATCCGCTTCGACCTGCCGGGCGACGTGCTGGTCTGGACGCGCAACCTCGACAAGACGGGCGACCGCCAGGTCACGGCGCGGGTCACGGCCGAGCAGATCAAGACCCCGGAAGACCTCGTGCGGCGCCTCGCCCCGCGCTTCGAGGTCATCTTCGACGCCAGCGGCTGCAAGCTGCCCCTGGTCTCGGGCCAGTAGCTCCGGAATCGGAACACGTGGGAACTCGCGGCGGTCGGCTGCCGTTGCGGCGCTGCTCGGCACGGAAGGTGCCTTGGTCGCCGCCCGAGACCCTCAGGTGATCCGATGAACCGAACGCAGCTGCTCTCCTCCCTCCTCCTCTGCCTGCCGCTGTCGGCCCAAGGACTGCTGGTCGGTCCGGGTCAGCAGACCGTGGGCAGCCCGGGACCGACGCCGCGCAACGGCGGCGTCGCGGTCGTGCGGACCGCGATCCACCCCCAGATCGTCGATGGGCTCGCGACGACCGCGATCGACCCGGTGTTCCGCAACGATGGGGCGCGCGACGCCCAGGGCACCTGGTTCCTGCCGCTGCCGCGCGGCGCCGTGGCCGACGGGTTCGTCATGACGGTCAACGGCAAGGAGATCGCCGGCGAGGTCCTCGACGCCGGGCAGGCGCGGTCGGTCTACGAGACGATCGTCCGCCAGCGGCGCGACCCGGGCCTGCTCGAATACGCCGGCGAGGGCATGCTGCGCGCGCGCATCTTCCCGATCCCGGCCCGCGGCGAGGTCGGCGTCACGGTGCGGCTGCGGCAGGTGCTGGAGCCGGTCGCCGGCATGTACCAGTGGACCTGGCCGATGCGGTCGATGCGGCTCGGCGATGCCGGCCAGGGCTCGCTCGCGATCGACGTGTCGATCACGTCGCAGACCGCGATCGGCACGTTGATCGCGCCCTACGAGAACGCCGAGATCGAGCGCCGCGGCGAGTGCGCGGCGCGGATCACGTTCGAGGGCAAGACCGGCGACCAAGCCGATCTCGAAGTGCTCTACGGGCTGCGCGAGCAGGAGTTCGGCCTGCACCTGCTGACGTGGCGCACGGTCGGCGATCCGGGCTACTTCGCGATGCTCGTCTCGCCGCCGCGCGAACTGGTCGACGAGCGCCTGGCGCCGCGCCGCTGCGTGCAGTTCGTGGTCGACACCTCGGGTTCGATGGCGGGCCGCAAGCTGGACCAGGCCAAGGCCGCGTTGCGGGCGTTCGTGCAGAGCCTGCGGACCAAGGACCTGTTCCAGATCGTGACGTTCTCGTCGGGCGTGCAGACGTTCTTCGACGCGCCGCGCGAGGCGAACGCCGAGAACGTCGCGGCCGCGCTCGCCCGCATCGATGCGCTGTCGGCGATGGGTGGCACGAACATCAGCGGCGCGCTGGAGCAGGCGCTGTCGGCGAAACTGCCGGCGGCCGACGACGGCGGCGTCTGGCTGCCGCAGATCGTGTTCGTCACCGATGGCGAACCGACCATGGGCCTGACCAACCCGCAGCAGATCCTCGAGCTGACGAAGCGCGTCGACACGCAGGGCATGCGACTGTTCGCGTTCGGTGTCGGCGACCAGATCGACGTGCGGCTGATCGACGATCTCGCCCAGCAGCACCGCGGCGCACGCGACTTCGTGCGCAGCGACGAGAAGATCGAGACCAAGGTCTCGGCGCTGTGCCAGAAGCTGCGCCAGCCGGCGCTGTCGGACGTCGAGGTTCGTTGCGACGGCCTCGATTCGTTCGACGTGCACCCGGCGCAGACGCGCGACCTGTTCTGCGGCGAGATGCTGCAGGTCGTCGGGCGCTACCGCAACCACGGCCGCTACACCGTGCACGTGCGCGGCACGCAGAACGGTGCCGCCAAGGACTTCGCGTTCCAGGTCGACTTCCCGAAGCTCGCCGAGCAGAACTCGTTCGTGCAGACGGTCTGGGCGCGCCAGCACGTCGCGACGCTGCTCGATGCGATCCGCCGCACCGGCGCGAAGCAGGAGCTGGTCGACGAGGTGCGCAAGATCGCGACGCGCTACGGCATCGTCACGCCCTACACCTCGCAGCTGATCGTCGAGGAGGGCATGCGTCTCGGTGCGCCGGTCGCGGCCGGTCGCGACGGCGGCGAATACCGCGGCCCCGCAGACGCGCTGCCGACCAGTGCGGCACCGGCGGGTCCCTCGACCGGCGGCCCGGCGGCACCTGCGGCCCCCAGCCCCGGCTCGGCCGGCGTGACCCGCCGCCTGCAGGATCTTGGCAAGGCTCGCAGTGGCGAGGGCGCGATCGCCGAGAGCGAAGCCGTCACCGGCAGCGACGATTTCTACCTCGGTGGTGGCCGGGCGAAGGCCGCCGAGAGCAAGAACCGCGGATCGCTGCTGCGCCGCGCGGCGGGGCGCGTGTTCGTGCCGGTCGGCGACGAGCTCGTCGAGCAGGGGCTGCCCGCCGATTGGGCGAAGCAGGCGGTGGTCGTCGAAGCGTTCTCGGACGAGTACTTCGCGCTGCTGAAGCGCGCGCCGGGTCTGCGCGAAGTCCTTGCGCTCGGCGAGCGGGTCGCGTTCCGCGACGGCGAACGCATCGTCCACGTCAAGCCGGCCGAAAAGCCAGTGGAGAAGCCGGCGGAGAAGCCGGCGGAAAAACCGACCGAGAAGCCGGCGGAGAAGCCTGCAGCAGCCAGCGGCAAATCGGTGAGCCGCTGATTCTCCGCGCCGCCGCAGTACCGTGCGCGCCATGGTGCTCCGCCTGGTGCGCTGGTTCTTCACGGTCCTCGGCGGCGTGATCCTCGGCGCCGGCCTCGTCCTGCACGGCCAGGTCGCGATGGCGCGCTACATGCGTCAGGAGGTCGACGGCACCTTCTTCCTGTGGCGGGCGATCGGGCGCGCGACGTTCGCCTTCCAGGGCGGTGAGACGCGCATGGCGCTGGCGATGGCCGAGGTGCCGGAGGCCGCGCTCAAGGAGTCCGATCGCGCCGGCTGGATCCTGGTCGCGGTCGGCGGCCTGATCGCGCTCACCGGACCCTGCCTTCGCGGCGGCGGCACGGCGGCGCGGGCCGGCCAGCGCCCTAAAGGTTGACGAACTTGCCGCCGTTCTGCTCGGCCATCCGCTTCATCAGATCCTCGGGCGTGATCGTCATCCACGGCATCGGCGCCTGCCGGTCGGCCGGGTCGATGGAGCTGATGAAGACGGTGTTGATGCGCGTCTTGGCGTAGCGGTTGGTCTCGTGGACGAGGCGCAGGATCTCGATCGGATCCAGCACGTCGCCGACCGAAGGCGCGCCATCGGACAGGACGAACACCTCGTCGACGTTGGTCTCGTAGCGGCTGCCGAGCACCAGCGACTTGATCTTCAACCCGTCCTCGAGACCGCTCCACAGGTTGGTGCCACCGTCCGCGCGGAGGTCGTCGACGTACTTGAGGAAGCGCTCCTTGTTGCGATCGGTGGCTGGGACGAGGTCCTTGCTCCAGACCTTCGCCTTGGGGTTGCCGTTGAAGGTGACCAGGTTGAACTGCGCGTCCGCCGTGATCGCCTCCACCGCGCGATGCAGCTCCCGCTTGGCGAAATCGAGCCGCGTCTCCTTGCGCGGCCGCGAGTCCGTGCCCTTGCCGGTCATCGGGAACTCCATGCTGCCCGACAGGTCGAGCACGAACACGATCCGCGTGCCCTGCACGGGCACGCCGCAGAAACCGGCCGCCGACGTCGAGGCGGACTTGGCAGGCTCGCCGGTGCGGGCCACGAACTTGTCCTGTTCGCGATCCCACATCTCCCGCCACTTCTCCGGTTCGTCGGCTGCGAACACCGCGCCCGTCATCGTCACCAGCGTCTCGTGCACGCGGTGGCGCAGCAGCCCGGACAGCTTGCCGGACTGCACCTCTTCGGGATGCGCCTTGAAGCGTTCGAGCATGCCGATCAGCGCGGCGACTGCATCCTTGGTCGGGTAGTCACCGAGGAACTTCACGAGCGCGAGGTCGGCGCGCCAGGTCGTGCGGCCGAGGGCCGCGATGGCCGCGCGCAGGGCCGCCTGCAGGCCGGCCGGCAGGATTGCGGGTGGCTCGGCCGCGGGGGGCGTCGCGCCATCGCCCGCCGTCTTCGCCGCCGGCTTCGGCTGTTCGTCGCGGTAGAGGTCGCGGAGCGCCTGCACGGCGGCCGGCAACACCGCATCCGAACCGTCCTGTTCGAGCGTGCGGACCAGCGCTTCGGCCGCACCGATGTCGCCGAGCGCGCCGAGCGCTTCGGCGGCCGTCACCCGCACGGTCTCTTCCTCCGCGTGCAGCGCGGCTTCGAGCGCGGCACGTTGCGAACGGTCGTGCAGCGCGCCGACCATCCGGATCGCGGCGACGCGCATCGCGACGGCGCGCGCTCGATCGACCTTGCCGGTGCCGGCGGCGAACGCACCGATCGCCGCCTTCGCCTCGTCCGACTTCAGCCGTCCGATCCAGCGCTCGCCGGCCTCGCGGACCGCGTAGGGCGCCATCGGGACGGTGTACTTGCCGTTGTCGATGCCGATCGCCGCGACCTCGAGCATCGCCGTCGCGGCCTCCGCGGTATCCAGCTTCGCCAGCGCTTCGAGGATCAGGTCGAGATCGCCCGCCCACGTCGCATCGCCGGTGCGGCCCTTGGCCGTCAGTCCGAACTTCGCCGCCAGCGACTCCTTGCCGACGTCCTGCTTCGACAGGAACTCGATCTTCCCGGCGCGGTAGAGCCTCAACCAGGCTTCGAGTGCCTTGACGGCCTTCTCGTCACCGATGGTCGCGATGGCAGCGCGGGCGGAGTCCCACGGCTGAGGGCAGGCGTGCGGCACCGGCTCGCCGGCAAGGGCGGCCGCGAGGCAGAGTGGCGCCAGAATGATGGGGGACATGGGGCCTCGGGGTGAGGCAGCCATGCTAGCCCGGATTTCGCGCCAAGCACGCTGGCGGTGGTCCGACGCAGCAGGGCGGCGAGAGCGGGGCCAGAGGCGTCCCCAGTGCCCGAATGCGCGTCGCTGCGCTTGCCGTCGCTACCGCAGGAACGTGCTGCGGGGCGCCACCCAGCTCGGGCCGCAGGAATCCTGCATGACGAACACGCCGCCCAGTGGCAGGTTGTCCGGATTCCCGCGGTCGATCGTGCCGAGCATGATGAACAGCTTCGGGAAGACGTCCGGCCGCCGGGAATTGAGGTGCCACAGCAGGTCCATCTCTTCGCCCTGGTCGAGAGCGGGCACGATCGAGATGCGGCGCGAGACATTCTGCAGCCGGGGGCTGCTCATCGCCTCGCCGACCACCGAGCGCACCGTGTCGACGGAGGAGTTGGCGAGGCGGTTCTGGCGCAGCAGGTTGATCGCGACGCGCAGGTCGACGTCGACCTGGTTGTCGGTGAAGATCAGCCGGCCGCGGTCGCTCATGTCGAGCAGCAGTTCGCC
>CAYMRG010000049.1:0-15788 GCA_964392555.1 uncultured candidatus Brocadiaceae bacterium | reverse complement strand
ACAGCGTGCCTGCGGCCCCTTCTGGCGGCGCGCAGCGCCGCGCAACCTTTGGTTGCGGCCGCAGGACGCGCTGAGCCGGCTCGAACGACGCAGCCGGCCGGCTGCGTCGTCGCCATGGCACGCGTGGGTTCCGCTACACTGCGGTGTCTGGCCGCGCCCCGATCGGCGCGTTTTCGGTGGCCACGACGGCGATTTCGTCGCCTGGACCAACGGAGTAGACCCACATGCACCACCAACCCTTGCTCGTCGCGGCGCTGCTCGCCGCCGTATCTCCCTTCGCCTCGGCGCAATGGCTGCAGCAGAATCCGGCCTCGTCCCCGACCGCGCGCACCGGCGCGGCGATGGCGTTCGTGCCGCAGAACGCCGGCCTCGTGCTGTTCGGCGGCTCGGCGCCGCTCGTCAACAACCAGACCTGGGTCTACGACGGCACCAACTGGACGCAGCTCTCGCCGGCGACTTCGCCGACCGGGCGGTTCGGCGGCCAGCTCGTCTTCGACGCGCAGCGCGGCGTCGCCGTCTACTACGGCGGGCTCGCGTCCAACATCAGCATCCCGGCGCCGACGAGCGAGACGTGGGAATGGGACGGGACGACGTGGGCGCAGCAGACGGGTGTCGGCAGCGCCGGCCCGCTCTACCGCTACGGCGCCTGCTACGACTCGGTCCGCGGCAAGGTGGTCATGTTCGGTGGCTCGACGTCGCAGCTGTTGCTGCCGCCGAGCAACGCGACGTGGGAATACGACGGTGCGACCTGGACGCAGGTGACCACGACCGGCAACCCCGGCGGGCGCGACCGGCCGGCGATGTGCTTCCATGCAGGAACCGGGCGAACGGTGCTGTTCGGCGGCTACAACGGCACTGCCCTCACCGACCAGACATGGCTCTACGACGGGCTGACCGCGACCTGGATCCAGGTGCCGATCACCGGGCCCAAGCCGTCGCCGCGCAACGCCGCGGTGATGGTCTACGACAGTGCCCGCGACGTCTGCATCCTGCACGGCGGCCAGGACAGCACCAACGTCCTGTCGGACACCTGGGTGTTCGACGGCATCGCGTGGTCCGAGACGACGACGACCACGCAGACGATCCGCGACCACGCGATGGCGTTCCTGCCGACCACCAACCAGGTGGTGAAGTTCGGCGGCTTCGTCGCGGCGCCGAACACGACCTCGAACGAGACGTGGCAGCTCGGCGGTGCCACGTTCGGCATCGGCTGCGCCGGCACCAACGGCGTGCCGACGCTGACCGCGAACGCGGCGGTGATCGGCCAGACGCTGCAGATGAACATCACCGGCCTCGAACCGTCGATCAACCTCGGGTTCCTCGCGCTGGGCACGAGCCGCGTGGGCGGTGTCGATCTGGGCTTCCTCGGCGCGCCCGGCTGCCTCGCCTACACGACGCCCGACCTCTTGCTGTCCGTGGTCGGCGCGGCGGGCACCGCGAACTTCACCTGGCCGGTGTCGGGACCGCTCGGCGCCTGGCTGTTCACGCAGGGTCTGGTCTTCGATCCGACCGCCAACCCGTTTGGCCTGACGACCTCGAACGCGCTCTGGTTCACGCTGACCAACTGAGCGGCGCGCAAGCCACGGGCGATTGCGGCTATCACGCACGTCGCGCCACCCGCCCCCGAGCGCGCCGATTTCGTCGAAGCCGGCCTAGGCAGCAGTTGCCGGCGGCTCGAGGGTGCGAGCCCCATTCCCACCACCACCCGACGCGAGCGCGCCGATTTCGTCGTCCTGCAAGGAAGGCGAGCCGAAGCGCGCGGAGGCGGGGCCTTCGCCCCGCCGAGCACGCTTCGGCTCGCCTGACGCCGCAGGACGGCGAAAGCGGCGCGCTCGGCCCCGCCGAGCACGCTTCGGGTCGCCTGACGCCGCAGGACGGCGAAAGCGGCGCGCTCGCCGGTGGTTGGGCTAGACTCGGTCCACCGGTCGCCTCCGGGATGCTCGACCCTATGCCGCAACTGCCGTTCGCGACCCTGGTTCTCCCTCTGCTTCTGTTCAGCGCCGCGTCCTGCCACATGCAGGGCGGGCGCGATGGTCTCGATCCCGGGGCCGGTGCGACGGCGCCGACCGCGGGGCCGGGTGCGGCCACGACCGCGCTCGACGAGCCGCATCAGGTGCTGTGGCAGCGCTCGCTGGCCGACGCCGAAGCGCTCGCGCGCGCGTCCGGGCGACCGCTGCTGCTCGCCCTCAACATGGACGGCGAGAGCGCCAGCGATCGCATCTGGCACGAGGAGTACCGCGATCCGCAGTTCGTCGCGCTGACGCGCCGCTGCGTCTGCCTCGGTGCGAGCGTGTTCCGCCACAACGCCCGCGACTACGACGACCAGGGCCATCGCATCCCGTGCCCGCGCTTTGGCTGCATCACCTGCGGCGAACACGTCGCGCTGGAGCCGCAGCTGTTCGCCCGCTACCTGGCCGACGGCGAACGCGTCGCGCCGCGGAACGCGCGGGTGCGCGCGGACGGAAGCATGGCGTTCGATCTGTCGCGGTGTTTCGCCCTGCCGGACATCGACCGCGCGCTGGCCGCGGCGGTCGCCGACCGTGAGGCTGCGCCGGAACCGGCGACGGGCGGCGGTTGGGTGGCGCTCGCCAGCGCGCGCGACGGCGTCGGCCGCGGTGCGTTCGAGGCCGCGATCGCGGCCGTCAGCAGCGAGGCGGCGATCGGCGACGTGCTCGCCGCGATCGCGGCCCACGGCGACGCCGGGTCGCTGCCGGCGCTGCGGCTGGTCGCGGCGCGAGCGCCCGAACTGTCGCCGCCGGTGCAGGCGCAACTGGTCGCGACCGCCGCGGGCCTCGGCCTCGGCGACGCCGTCACGGCGGCGCTGCGCGAGCTGGCCGAGGCGCCGGACGCGGCGTTCGACGATCCGGGGCCGACGCCGCGCCAGCGCGTGTTCCGCGACCTGGCCGGCGACGCGGCGCTGGCCGATGCCACGGCGCCGCTGCGCGCGCTGCTCGAGGCCGCGGCGGTGGTGACGCGGCGCGAACACGAAGTGCCGAAGGCCGGCGGTCCGACCGATGCGATGCCGGCCACCGCCGAACTCGAACGGCAGCTCGAGCGCTTCGATGCCGAGGCCGTCGCGCACCGCGACGACGCGCAGTGGCTCGCCGACTTCGCCAAGGCGTCGCTCGACCTCGGTCGCCGGCGGCTCGAGGAGAAGGGCCGCGGCGCCGAACTGCTGTTCGAGGACGCGGCGCGCAGCTACGAACGCGCGCTCGCCAAGGAGCCCGAGCACTACGCGTGGTGGATCGAGCGCGCCCGCACCGCCTACTTCCTCGGCCGCTTCGCCGACCAGGTCGAATTCGGTTCGCGCGCGTTCGCCGAAGCGTCGGGCGTGCCGGTCGCGAGCGGCGCGGTGGCGGGCGGCGCCGCGGCCGACGACGCGCGCGCGATCGAGGCGCTGCGCTGGGTCGGCGACGGCGAAGCGCGGTTGCTCGGCGACCGGCCCGATGCGGCGCGCGTCGCCGACGGCATGCGTGCGCTCGGCACGGTCGCCGCGAGTGCCTACGGCAGCGACGGCGATTGGCTGACGTTCGTCTCGTTCTGTGCGCTCGCGGGCTGCGACCGGGCGGCGGTCGCGGCGGCGTTCGTCGGCGCGCTCCGCTACCCGGCGTCGCGCGAGTTGCGGCAGGCGCTGAACGGCGCGCTGTTCCGGCGCGGCCGGCCGGATCTGATGCCGGTCGCCGCCGAGTCCCTGGACGGCGCGGCGGCGACCGCCGATACGGCGTGGTTCGCCGGCTACGCGTGGCTGCTCGCCGCCGAGGATGCGCGCCGCGCCGCGCAGGCCCCGACGGCCCGCCGGGCCGGCACCAATGCCGGTGTCTGGTTCGCGCGCGCGGCCGAGCGCAACGCCGAGTACCGCGCCAACTGCGAATGGTTCCGCGCCGCGGCGCTGGTCGGCAACGGCCTCGCCGCCGCGGATGCCGGCGATCGCGGCGCGGGCGCCGACGATCTGGTCGCGGCCGTGCAGGTCCACAAGGACCTCGCGTCGCTGCGCGACGGCAACGGCTACGACGTGCTCGACCTGGTCGACAAGATCCTCGAATGGCGGGCCGACGGTCCGAGCGACGTGGCGCCGGTGGCGCTGTTCGATCGGCTCGACGCGGTCGCGCCCGATATGGCGTTCTGGGCGGTCGCAGTCGGCGACAGCGCGCTGCGCGAAGCCCTGCGCGCCGACGGCCGCAACCCGGTGCGCCGCGTGCGCGAGACCGTCGATGCCGGCGGCCGCAAGATCTCGATGGCGATGGGGGTGCCCGACGCCGAGGGCGATCGCTGGCTGGAGGCGTCGATCGCCGTGCTGCGCCGCGGCGCCCTGCGTCCGACCGCCGACGAGGCGCGGCGCGCACTGGCGCAGAGCCTGACGATCCGCGCCGAACGCCAGCTCGAGCGGGGTGCGCTCGACGGTGTCCAGGCGGCGCTCGCCGAGGCGGCGCCCCTGGTCGGCGAGATCCCTGCCGCGGCCGGTGCCGGCGAGCCGGAGCTGCGGGCCCTGGCCGCGCGGCTCCGCAGCCACCTCGGCGAAGCGCGGCCGCGCTGGCGCGAAGGTCGCTGAATCTCGGCGCGTCGGCGCCGTTGCCATCGCCGGTTCCGCGCGCCAGCCCGTTGCCGCGCTGGCGCGCGGGCTACACTGCCCTGTCCGCGTGAGCTTCGCTCCGCCGGACGAGCATCCGGCAGAACCAGGCAGCGTGACCTCGATCCTCGACAAAGCCATCCAGCGGGTGGGCCGCAGCCGTCGTTCGGCGACCGCGTGGGTCCGACCGCACTTCGCCCGCCCGGCGCTGGCCGCCGCCTGCATCGGCGTCGGCCTGATGCTCGCGCCGGTGTGGCCGTTGTTCCTGTTCGCGCCGCCGACGCTGGTGATCGCGTGCCGCTACTACGAACTGGCGCGCTTTGCGCCGGTGCGGCCGTCGCGCTGGCTGTTCCTGCTGGTGCTGGTCGCCGCCGGCGCGTCGATCCTCTGGACCCTCGATCACGACTGCCATGGCATGCAGCTGCCCCTGCAACTCGGCATCGTCGGTGGCTTCGTCGCCGCCGGGGCGCACCTCTGGCGCACGCAGCTGCGGCTCCGCGACGGGCAGATGCGGCTCGCGTTGCCGGGCGCGGACGACGACCTCGAACCGCGCTGGGTGTTCGGCGGCATGCTCGCGCTGTTGCCGATCCTGTTCCTCTGGGGGTTCGCCGCCGCGCTCGCGACCTGGCGCAACCCGGCCGCGCTGCTGTCCGCCTTCGCCGCGCTCGGCCTGCTGGCGCTGCAGGTCCATGCCCATCGCTGGTTCCCGCGGCTCGCGATCCTGTGGCTGATGCTGCAGCTCTGGATCGAAGCGCGCAGCGGGCTGCCCGACGACACCGCCAGCGGCGACGGTGAGCTGTTGTCCGGCATCAACCTGCTCGCCGTGATCTGCCTGTCGGCCTACCTCGAGTTCCATCCGCGCGCGCGCCGCACCTTCCTCGGCGCGGCGCCGGTCGATCCCGCCGCGGCACCCGTCGATGCCGTTCCGCTCGGCGCCGCTACACGTCGCAGAGTTTGACGGCCTTGGCCAGCGTGGCGATCGGATCGCCCTTCGGCAGGTACTCGTGGGCGACGAAGCCGTCGTACGGCGTCTCGAGGATCGCTCGGCAGATCGCCGCGTAGTTGAGCTCTTGCGTGTCGTCGATGTCGCGCCGGCCCGGCACGCCGCCGGTGTGGAAGTGCCCGATGTGCTCGATGTGGTCGCGCAGCGTGCGGATCACGTCGCCTTCCATGATCTGCGCGTGGTAGATGTCGTAGAGGATCTTGACGCGCTTGCTGGCGACGGCGCGGCAGACCTCGAGGCCGTAGGCCATCTTGTCGAACGCGTAGTCCTTGTGGTCGACCTTCGAGTTGAGGTACTCGAAGCACAGCGTCACGCCGACCTTCTCGGCCAGCTCGGCGACGCGCTTCAGGCCGGTGATGCAGTTCTGGATGCCGGTCGCGTCGTCCTGGCCACCCCGGTTGCCGGAGAACACGATCATGTTGGGGATGCCGGCGTCGGCGATCCGCGGCAGCAGGGCCTCGCACTCGGTGACGAACTGGTCGTGGTGTTCGGTGCGGTTGAGGCCGTGGTTGATCTGCATCGACTTCGGCCCGTAGGCCATCGAGCAAACCAGGCCGAACTTCTTCGGCACCTGCCACTCGTTCGGCGTCAGCAGGTCGATCGCCGTGATGCCGATCGCCGCGACCTGTTCGCAGAACTGCTCGAGCGGGATGCCGTTGTAGATCCAGCGGCAGACGGATTGCCGGAGCTTCTTCTTCGCCGGCTCGGCCGGCTTGGGGTCCTGCTGCCGGGGCTCCTGCTGCTGCGGCGCCTGCGCGCGGACGGTCGTCAGGGCGAGGGACGAGGCGGCGGCGGCGAGCAGCGTGCGCCGATCGAGGGCGGGTTCGGGGTTCATGCCGGCATCATGGCGCGGCCGGCGCCGCGGCGCACGGGGTGAGCGGCGCCGCCGTCACCGGCGCGGCTGCGCGAACGTCGCGAAGTCGGCGTTGCCGAGGCCGCGCGCGATCGCCTCGTCCATGGCGGCCGCGACCGCCGGCAGGACCTGCAGGTGCTGCCGGCCGGCGGTCTCGATCATCAGCCGCGCATCCTTGCGCGCCATGGCCAGCTCGAAGCTCGCCGGGCCGTCGGTCGGCGCGAGCACCCGCTGGCCGATGAACGGCAGCGCCGCGCCCGGCTTGAACACGTCGAACAGCTTCAGCATGGTCGCCGGATCGACGTCGTTGTTGCGCCCCATCGCGAAGATGTCGGCGAGCGCGGACGCGAGCACGAAGAACAGCGAATTGCCGGCCAGCTTGTAGACCGCGGCGAGGTCGAAGCGTTCGCCGATGCTCCACACCTTGCCGGTCATCGCCGCGAGCTGCGGCTCGAGCAGCGCGGTCTCGCGCGCCGGGCCGGCCAGCAGCATCAGGCCGCTGGCCTCGCGCGCGTTCTGCGGCGACATGAACACCGGCGCCGCGACGTAGCGGACGCCGGCCTTGCGCAGCGTCGCGGCACGCGCCGCGACCTTGGCCGGCAGGTTCGTGCTGTGGTCGCAGATCGGCACGTCCTTGCCGAGCCCGGGCGTCAGCTGCGCCACGACCGCGTCGACCGCCGCGTCCTCGGCGAGCACGAGGTGGACGCGGGCGGCGCCGCGCACGCACTCGGCGGGATCCTTGCAGGCGATGGCGCCGCGCCTGGCCAACGGTTCGAGCTTGGCCGCGGAGCGGTTCCAGACGCGCACCTGGTTGCCCTTCGCCAGCAGGTTCTCGGCCATGGCGGCGCCGAGCAGGCCGGTGCCGAGCAATGCGATCGTGGTCATGCCGGGATCGTCGGGCCGGATGACGCGCGGCGCAACGGTGCGGTCGGGAGCGCGACTGCGGCCTTCGTCCCGGCGGTCTACGCAAGTCGGCCGACAGCAATCGGGCCCAGGTCGCGCGACCATGTCGTGGCACCCAACGCGCGCCGCCTGCCGGCGGTGACGCACCTGCGGAGACGACATGAACACCACCCGCATCGCGACGATCGACGGCAACGAGGCCGCCGCGTCGGTCGCCTACCGGCTCAGTGAGGTCGCGGCGATCTATCCGATCACCCCATCGTCGCCGATGGGCGAGCTGGCCGACGAATGGGCCGCGAAGGGGCGGACCAACGTGTTCGGCACCGTGCCATCGATCGTCGAGATGCAGTCCGAGGGCGGCGCCGCCGGCGCGGTCCACGGCGCGCTGCAGGCCGGCTCGCTGGCGGTCACCTTCACAGCGTCGCAGGGCCTGCTGCTGATGATCCCGACGATGTACAAGCTCGCCGGCGAGCTGGTGCCGTTCGTCATGCACGTCGCGGCGCGCACGGTCGCGACGCACGCGCTGTCGATCTTCGGCGACCACAGCGACGTCATGGCCTGCCGCCAGACCGGGTTCGCGATGCTGTGCGCGGCGAACGTGCAGGAGGCCCACGACCTCGCCTGCGTCGCCCACATGGCGACGTTGAAGAGCCGCGTGCCATTCGTGCACTTCTTCGACGGCTTCCGCACCTCGCACGAGGTTGCGAAGATCACGACGCTCGACGACGACGACCTGCGGGCGTTGATCGACCCCGAACTGGTGCAGGCGCACCGCCGCCGCGCGCTGACGCCGGACCGGCCGGTGCTGCGCGGGTCGGCGCAGAACCCCGACGTGTTCTTCCAGGCGCGCGAGGCGTGCAACCCGTTCCATGCCGCGGTGCCGCAGGACGTCGCGGACGCGATGGCCGCGTTCGCCGCGCGCACCGGTCGCAGCTACCGACCGTTCGCCTACCACGGCCATCCGCAGGCCGAGCGCGTCGTGGTCGTCATGGGCTCGGGTGCCGAGACGGTGCGCAGCGCGATCGACCACCTGGTCGCGAGCGGTGAGAAGGTCGGCATGGTGCAGGTGCGGCTCTACCGGCCGTTCGTCGGCGCGTGGTTCACGGCGGCGCTGCCGGCGACCGTGCGCCGGATCGCCGTGCTCGACCGCACCAAGGAGCCCGGCGCGCCGGCCGAGCCGCTGTGCCTCGACGTGATCGCCGCACTGCAGCGCGCGCAGCAGGACGGCAGCGCGACCTGGGGCGCGATGCCGCACGTCGCCGGCGGCCGGTTCGGCCTGTCCGGCAAGGAATTCACGCCGGCGATGGCGCTGGCGGTGTTCGCGATGCTCGCCGAGGCGACGCCGCGCACCGAGTTCACGATCGGCATCGTCGACGACGTGACGCATCGGTCGCTGCCGTTCGATCGCGCATTCGCGCTGCCGCGCGCCGGCCGCAAGGAGGCGGTGTTCTTCGGCCTCGGTGCCGACGGCACGGTCGGTGCGAACAAGAACTCGATCAAGATCCTCGGCGAGACGACCGCGCAGCACGTGCAGGGCTTCTTCGTCTACGACAGCAAGAAGTCCGGCGCGATCACGGTCTCGCACCTGCGCTTCGGCGAGGCGCACTTCGAGGCGCCCTACCTGGTGCAGCGCGCCGACTTCGTCGCCTGCCACCAGTTCGGCTTCCTCGACCGCTACGACGTGCTCGACCTCGCGGCGCCGGGCGCGACGCTGCTGCTCAACGCGCCGTATCCGCCGGACGAGGTCTGGAGCCAGCTGCCCGCCGAGGTGCAGACGAAGGTCCGCGAGCTGCGGCTGGTGGTGCACACGATCGACGCCGACCGCGTCGCGCGCGCCGCCGGCGTCGGCGGCCGCATCAACACGATCATGCAGGTCTGCTTCTTCGCGCTGGCCGGCGTGCTGCCGGTCGACGACGCGGTGGCGAAGATCAAGGACGCGATCCGCAAGAGCTACGACAAGAAGGGCGACGAGATCGTGCGCCGCAACTTCGCGGCGGTCGACGCGGCGCTCGCCGAGTTGCACCGCGTCGCCGTGCCGGCGACGACCGGCGATCGCCACCGCCCGCCGACGGTCGCCGCCGAGGCGCCCGAGTTCGTGCAGCGCGTCACCGCGGCGATGCTCGCCGGCAAGGGCGAACTGCTGCCGTGCAGCGTGTTCCCGCCCGACGGCACCTGGCCGACCGACACCGCGCGCTGGGAGAAGCGCGCGATCGCGACGGCGGTGCCGGTGTGGGACCCCGAGGTCTGCATCCAGTGCAACAAGTGCGCGTTGATGTGCCCGCACGCGGCGATCCGCGCCAAGGTCTGGGAGCCGGCCGCGGTCGCCGCCGACGCGCTGCCGTCGCAGGGCTGGCGCGGCAAGGACTTCGCCGGCCACCGCTACACGATCCAGGTCGCGCCCGACGACTGCACGGGCTGCGGGCTGTGCGTGCAGATCTGTCCGGCGAAGGACAAGACCAACCCGCGCCACAAGGCGATCGACATGACGCCGGTGCGCGACGTGCGCGAGCGCGAACAGCGGCAGTGGGACACGTTCGTCGCGCTGCCCGAATGCGACCGCGCCGCGATCGAGAAGCTCGACGTCAAGGGCACGCAGCTGCTGCAGCCGTTGTTCGAGTTCTCCGGCGCCTGCGCGGGCTGCGGCGAGACGCCGTACCTCAAGCTGCTGACGCAGCTGTTCGGCGACCGCCTGTTGATCGCCAACGCGACCGGCTGCTCGTCGATCTACGGCGGCAACCTGCCGACCACGCCGTACGCCAAGAACGCCGCCGGGCGCGGGCCGGCGTGGGCCAATTCGCTGTTCGAGGACAACGCCGAATTCGGCCTCGGCATGCGGCTTTCGGTCGACGTGCTGGCGCAGCGCGCGAAGAAGCTGCTGCACGGCCTCGCCAGCGCGATCGACGCCGAATCGCTCGTCGCCGATCTGCTGGAGCCGCACGAGCGCACCGATGCGTGGGTCGCGGCGCAGCGCCTGCGCGTCGTCGAGCTGCGGCGTCGGCTCGCGCCGCTCGCGGTCGCCGAGGCGCACGAGCTCGCCGAGCTGGCCGACTACCTCGTGCCGAAGAGCGTCTGGCTGGTCGGCGGCGACGGCTGGGCGTTCGACATCGGCTACGGCGGCCTCGACCACGTGCTGTCGATGTCGCACGACGTCAACATCCTCGTGCTCGACACCGAGGTCTACTCGAACACCGGCGGCCAGGCGTCGAAGGCGACGCCGCTCGGCGCGGCGGCGAAGTTCGCCAGCAAGGGCAAGTCGGTCGACAAGAAGGACCTCGGCCTGATGGCCGTCAACTACGGCCACGTGTTCGTCGCCAGCGTCGCGATCGGCGCGCAGGATGCGCACACGGTCCGTGTGCTGCGGATGGCCGAGGCGCACCCCGGCCCGTCGCTGGTGATCGCCTACAGCCCGTGCATCGCCCACGGCTACGACCTGGTGTTCGGCGCGGACCAGCAGAAGCGCGCCGTGCAGAGCGGCATCTGGCCGCTGTTCCACTACGACCCGCAGCAGATCGAACGCGGCGAGCCACCGCTGGTCGTCGACCAGCCCGGCGGACGGCTGCCGGTCGCCGAGTACATGCGCAACGAAGCGCGCTTCCGCATGGTCGAGAAGATCGACCCGGCCGGGTTCCGTCGCTACGCGGCTGGCGCGCAGCAGGCGGCGACGCGGCGCATGGCGGTGTACGAACACATCGCGCAGCTGCGGTTCCCGAGCGGCGCGGCGACCGTGACCACCGGTGGCGACGGCGGCGGCGATGGCGCCGCGGGCAAGGAGGAATGACCATGGACCTGTCGACCAAGTATCTGGGGCTGTCGCTGCCGCATCCGTTCGTGCTCGGTGCCTCGCCGCTGAGCGACACCGTCGAGCGCTGCCAACGCATGGCGGATGCCGGCGTGGCGGCGATCGTGCTGCGTTCGCTGTTCGAGGAGCAGATCGACCAGGAAGCGCTCGCGCACCACGATGCGACCTGGGGGCACGCCGACGCGCACGGCGAGGCGATGTCCTACCTGCCGACCGCCGACGGCTGCGTGTTCGGCCCCGACGAGTACCTCGAGCACGTGCGCGCCGTGAAGCGCGCGGTGGGGGTGCCAGTGATCGCGTCGCTGAACGGCCACACGCACAGCGGCTGGCTCGACTACGCGAAGAGCATCGACGAGGCCGGCGCCGACGCGCTCGAGCTGAACCTCTACTCGGTGGCGACGGATCCCGGCGAGAGCGGCAGCGAACTCGAGAGCGAGGCGTGCGCGATCGTCGCGGCGGTCAAGGCGGGCGTCCGCATCCCGGTCGCGGTCAAGCTGTCGCCGTTCTACACGTCGCTGGCGAACTTCGCGTTGCGGCTCGAGGCGGCCGGCGCCGATGGCCTCGTGCTGTTCAACCGCTTCTTCGAACCGGACGTCGACATCGAAGCGCTCGAGGTGCGCACGCACATGGAGCTGTCGGATCACCGCGAACTGCTGCTGCGGTTGCGCTGGCTGGCGATCCTGTCGGGCCACCTGCGCTGCAGCCTCGCGGTCACCGGCGGCGTCCACACCGCGCGCGACGCGATCAAGGCGGTGATGTGCGGCGCCCACGCGGTGCAGGTCGTCGCGGCGGTGCTGAAGGGCGGCGCCGGTGCCCTCACCGACCTGCGGACCGGCGTCGCGCGCTGGCTCGAAGACGCCGGCTACGTGTCGCTGCGGCAGATGCGCGGCAGCATGGACAGCAGCCGCACACCCGATCCCAAGGCGTTCGAACGCGTCAACTACATGCGCGTGCTGCAAACCTACCGCGTCGACTGATCCGCCGCGGTCACGGTTCGCGCAGGTCCAGCTCGACGACCGCGTCGCTGACGACGTTCACCAGCCGGGTGTGGAGGTCGGGGTGGCGCCAGACGAACACCAGTTCGCCGGCCGGCAGCGACACGCGGTCGGGGCCGAGCGGGCGTTCGGCCGCCAGGACGTCGACGGCGGGCGTCCGCCGGTAGAACGCGTGCTCGACGTCGGCGAACGAATCGACGTCGCGCGGCAGCCGCACGTGCACCGTGCCGGGGCGGCGCGGCACGACCTCGCCGAGGTCCCACAGGCCGCGGCCGTCGATCTGCGTCACGCCGCAGTCGATCCAGCCCGTCACCGGCGAGCCGATCGCCAGCTGGTAGGGGCCCGCCGGCAGGCCGCCGAGCTCGAGCGCGGCGTCCTGTTGCAGGGCCGCGAGCTGGGCGACGCGGCCGGTGTCGAGCTGGCAGAGGCGCGCGTCGAGGTTCAGCGACTGTTGCTTCGACCAGGCGACGTGGACCCGCAGGCGGCCGCGGGTCGGCACCGCGGCGTCGAGCGCCAGGGCGATCGGCAGCCCGTCGGGCAGCGCCGTCCGGCCGTAGACCACCGGCAGCTCGAGGTCGCTGTCGACCGGCCACAGCAGGGCTTCGCACGCCGCGGTCAGGCCGGTGAAGGCGAACGCGCCGGACTCGTCGGTCGTCGTCGCGTCGGCCCATTCGCCGCGCAGCCCGTCGATCTCGACGCGCCAGCCGGCGAGCACGCCGCCGTTCTCGCCGCGCGCGACGCCGCGCAACCGGCCGCTCGCGATGAGGTCGGCGTTCCAACGGTTGCCGTCGCCGGCGAGCAGCTGCTGCAGGGTCTGCGCCTGACCACCGTCGCCGCCGCCGGCGACCAGCGCGACGGCGCCCGGGTCGAGCGGCCCGAGTCGGTACGTGCCGGAGGTGTTGGTCATCGTGCGCGCGAGCAGTTCGCCGTGTTCGCCGAGCGCGGCGACCGCGACCAGCGCCGCAGGCTTGCCGTCGGGATTGCGCATCTGGCCGCTGACCATCGCCTTGCCGGGCTCGGCGTCCTCTTCGCCCGGCCGCAGGTCGTCGCTCGCCATGGTGTGCCGGCGCTGCGACAGTTCGGCGACCCGCGCGACCTCCTGCGCCTTGGCTTCCTCCGGGCTCGGCGCGTGGCGCAGATCCTGGAACACGGCGTGTGGGTGCAGGCCGCGCGTCATCAGGCCGCTGCGCGCCAGCGTCGCGTAGGTGCCGACCAGCGAGGGTTCGTGGCAGTTCTTGCAGTCGAACGTGCTGAACAGCGCGAGCCGGCGGCCGCACAGCACGTCGAGGTCGTCGGTGCGGCGCAGGCGCTCGCGTTGGTGCGCGACCCGCCGGCGGTCGTGTTCGAGGTCGAGGTACGACCGCTCGCGCAGGTAATGCAGCGTCTTCTCGTCCTGCGCGGTGCCGCGCGCCACCAGGCAGACGTGCTGCGGCTCGTCGGCGACCACCTGGAACTGCCGGATCGGCTGGATCACGCCGTACGCGAGCACCGCGATCTGCACCGGCATCTCGCGCAGCCGACCGCGCCACTGCACCGCGGCGTGGCCGCGGCGGTCGGTCGCTTCGCGCCAGCGCGAGAAGCCGCACAGCGGCGGCGCGAGGAACACCTCGGCGTCGGGGACCGGCAGGCCGAAGGCGTCGACGATGCGGACGTCGAGCGCGAACGCGAACGGGTGGTCGAGGTCGATCGCCGCCTCCGCGACCAGGGCGGTCGCCGCATCGGGGGCGGCGGGATCGCGTACCGGGTCGGGCTCCGCGCTGTGCGGCTCGGCGTGCGATGGGCGGGCCGCGGCCGTGCGCGGCGCGTCCGGCGCGGCGGGGCGCAGGGCGTCGGCGTGGTTCGCCCACCACACCGCCAAGGCCACCAGCGCGAGCAGCGCGGCGATCGCGATCGACACGGCGGTACGTCGGGCTGCGGGCGATTGCGGCATCGGCCGGCAGGATACCAGGGGTGCCGGGAGGCGGGTGCCGACGTCGTCAGGTCGACGGGGTCGGCGGCACCAGCGTCGCGCCTTGCAGCTGCGCCAGCAGGCGCTCGGCCGCGACCTTCTCGGCGCTGCGCTTGGTGCGCGCGACGCCTTCCTCGGCACGGCCGTCGAGCAGGCGCGCGACGACGCGGAACTGCTGCTGGTGCTGCAGCCCCAGCGTCTCGAGCAATTCGTAGCGCGGCTGGCCGAGCTTGTGGTGCTGGCAGAAGTGCAGCAGCGCGGTCTTGCTGTCCTTGTCGGCCGACGGCACCGCCGCCAGCGCCTGCTGGTCCGGCAGCACGTGCCGCCGCACGAACGCGCGCGCCGCGCGCACGCCGCCGTCGACGAGGATCGCGCCGAGCACCGCCTCGACCAGGTCGGCGAGGATGCGTTCGCCGTTGCGTTCGCCCTCGCGCAGCCCCTTGCCCGAACACAGGTGGTTGACGAGGTCGAGCCGTCGCGCGACCTCGGCCAGCGGCGGCCGGCTGACGATCCGCGCGCGCGTCTCGGTGAGCTGACCCTCGGCGACCTCGTCGTCGGCGTGGAACAGCACGTCGGCGACCGCGAAGTTGAGGAACGCGTCGCCGAGGAACTCGAGCCGCTCGTAGCTCTTGCGCCCTTCGTTGCCCATCGACGCGTGCGTGAGCGCGCGGTCGAGCAGGTCGAGGTCGGCGAAGTGGTGGCCGAGCCGTTCGCCGAGCGCGGCGAGCTGCGCGCGGCGGGCTTCGGCTTCACGTTCCTCGAGGTCGGTCATCGCGGGACCACGCAGGGTAGTCGTTGGGCGCGCGATTGACCACCCTCACGGCGCAGCGGGCGCCGGCAATCTTCGCCGCGACCTCACAGGATCGTGCAGGTCGCCGCGTTGGACGTGGCCCAGCCGTTCGCCGGCGAATTGGTCGCGAGCTGCCACTGGAAGGCCAGCGGGAAGCCGATCAGGATCGGATCGTTGGGCAGCCAGAACGTCTGGCTGCGCTGCCGGTTGTTGGCGACCAGCGCAGGCGACACGGGGAGCGCGCCACCGTCGAGGTACCAGAAGCTGCCCTGGGCACCCAGGCCGCGCAGGTTCACGGTCCACGGCGCGGTGTAGAGCGCGGCCCACAGCACCGCCGGCTGGTTGATGGCGGCATGCGTCAGGCCGACGGTGAAGGGGTTGCCGATCTGCGGCTGCGTCAGCGAGATGGTGGGCGATTGGCCGTCGGTGTTCGGAGAAGGGTGGCGAGGTTCATGTGGTTCTTGGGCCGACCAAACGCCGGCCCTCGGCGAGCGAGCGGGCGCTGGCCGGGCCGCCGCGCGCGCGCTGTTTTCCGCCCCGGGGCCGTCATTCGCGGCGGGCGAGAAATCCGCCTGCGGTCCGGCGCGGTCGCCGTCGCTGGGACGGGACAACGAACCACCCATGCTCGCCACGACCCGCCTGCTCCCTGTTCTCTCCCTGCTCGGCTGCGCCGCGATCGGCGCCGCGCAGAGTCCCTGCACCTCGACCGTGAACGGCCTCAGCGCCAACGGCTACCTCGGCTGGTCGATTGCGGCCGTCGGCGACCTCGACGGCGATGGCGCCGACGACCTGGCCGTCGGCGCGCCGATGGCCAATCCGCGCACCGGTGGCGGGGCGAACGGCAACGGCGAGGTCCAGGTCTTCTCCGGGCGAACAGGCAACCTGCTCGGCTCGATCGATCTCGAGGCGCAGTACACCGGGAACGGCTGC
>CAYMRG010000048.1:1730-15797 GCA_964392555.1 uncultured candidatus Brocadiaceae bacterium | reverse complement strand
GCCGTCTCCAGGGGCGACTACTACTCCCGCTCGCCAACGGCGAATCCGCTCGCCACGCGAGGAAACGCGGGAGTAGTAGATCCGAGACACCGCCTCAGCGAGGCCGGTAGAACTCTTCGCGACGGTTCGCCGGCAGGTAGAACTCGACCAGGAACGGGTTCCAGGCCCGCTCCTCCTGCGCGAACTGGTCCATCTCGGCGTAGATCTGGTTGTAGTTCTGCGTCTCGTCCTGGATGTCGACCGGCTGCAGGCGCAGGCCGACCCGATCCTCGAACGGCACCAGCGGCACGATCTTGCCGTTCTCGCCGTCGTCGATCCGCAGCACGATCGAGCGCGCGCGGCGCAACAGGTAGAGCCGCGACTCCTCGTTGCGCTTGTAGAGCGTCGCGAGATGGATCGTGAACACCTCGGACTGGGTGGTCACGGCCTTCAGGAAGGCACCCTTGGCCTCGTCGTCCTGCAGCTCCTTCCACTCGTCGATGTTGTCGAGGTCGGCAGGGGTCGCGAAGAACTTGCGCTTGGACTCGCTGCCGAGCCGCATGTCGCCGAAATCGCTCTGGGTCACCGCCGCGGAGCCCGCATTCTCCTCGTCGGCGCGCATCGCCTCCTCATCGAGGGTGTTGCGATACTTGATGATCGCGTCGATCACGCGATCGGGGATCTTCTCCGCCGGGAACAGCGCGCGCAGCACGGCGCGCGGCGCGGTGTTGAGGTTGATGCGGATGCCGAGGCCATCGGGCTGGATCGGCTGTTCGTCGCCGCCCGCCGACGGATTGCCGCCGGCCGCACGGCCGCTGCCATCGCCACCCGAACCCTGACCTCCAGAACCCTGACCTCCCGAACCCTGGCTGCCGGAATTCTGGCCGGCAGGACTCTGCCCGCTGATCTGTGCCTGGGCCCGCTGCCGCTCGACCTTCTGCGGATCGCCCGGGTCGGCGCGCAACGACGTCCAGATCGTCAGCACCGATTCGAGGCCGGGGTAGTAGTGGCCGTCGAGCACCTTGTCGAAGAACAGGTCCTCGGTCACCGACGGCAGCATCATCAGCTCGTCGAGGTGCATGATCGCCGTCACGTCGCGACGCTTGTCGTCATCGGACTTCAGCCGCGGCCGCGGCATCGCATCGGTGCCGCCGCGTCCGACCCAGTCCTTGAGTTCCTGCACGATGCGCTCGGCGTCGCCGGTCGACACGTCGAACTCGGTATCCTCACGCAGCACGTCGATCAGGCGCACGAGCCGGTCGCGCGAGAACTCGGCGAACTTCTCGTCGGGACTCCACAGCGCCAGGATGTTGAACTTGCGGTTCTCGTCCTCGACCCAGACGTACGTCGTGAGGTCGTTGTCGGCGTGACCGATCGGTTCGAACCACGCGTCGCGACTGCTGTCGCAGTCAGCCGTGGGATCGCCTTCGCCTTCCCCGCCGGTCCCGTCGCCACTGCCGCCAGCCCCACTGCCGCCAGCGCCACTGCCGCCAGAGCCACTGCCGCCAGAGCCACTACCGCCGGACGAGCCACCGAGTGCATTGCCGAGTCCGGCGAGTCCGCCCGAACCGCCCGAGCCACCGTCGAGCAGGCCGCCGCCACCGCCCGCTTCCTGCCCGGCGAGATCGGTCAGCAGGTCGCTCTCGGTGTCGGCGAGCTGGTAGACCATCTGGTTGCGCATCCGCGCCAGCAACGCGTCGTTCTCGCCGGTGGCCCGCACCATGCGGCCCGAGACGACCAGTTCGGCGACCAGGATGTAGAGCAGGATCGAGAAGATCAGCGCCAGGATCAGCGCGACGCCGGCTTCCTCGCGCGACTCGTGCGGTGGCGACGGTTGGGTGCGGAAGTTCGACATGGCGAAACGGCGACCGGGTTGGACGCGCCATCCTAGCCGGTTCTTCCGCCGGACAGGACGTCGCGCAGGATCGCGGCGATGCGCGGCGCCGAACGGCCATCGCCATAGGGGTTCTGGACCGTTGCCATCGCGGCGTAGGCGCCGGCATCGTCCAAGAGGCGGTTCGCCTCGGCGACGATCCGGTGCTCGTCGGGCCCGACCAGGCGCGCGGCGCCGGCGGCGATCCCCTCGGGCCGCTCGGTCTCCTGGCGCAGCACCAGCACCGGCTTGCCGAGTGACGGCGCCTCTTCCTGGACGCCCCCCGAATCGGTCAGGACCAGGCTGCTGGCCTGCATCGCCGCGACCATGTCGGGGTAGTCGAGCGGCTCGCACAATCGGATCCGCGGGTGGCCGCCGCACAGCCGCTCGATCGGGCCGCGCACATTGGGGTTGGGATGAACCGGGTAGAGCAGTTCGACGTCGGGCCGGCCCGCGAGCGCGACCAGGCCGCGACCGATCGCCTCGAACGGCGCGCCGAAGTGTTCGCGGCGGTGCGCGGTGACCAGCACCAGGCGGCGCCCCGGCGCGGGCGCGAACTTGCCGGTGTCGACGCGGCGCGCCGCCCACAGCAGGGCGTCGATCACCGTGTTGCCGACCACGTGCACGCTCGCCGGCGCCACGCCTTCGGCCAGCAGATGGTCGCGCGCGCCGGCCGTCGGCGCGAAGTGCAGGTCGGCGAGCCGGCCGACCAGGCGCCGGTTCATCTCCTCCGGATACGGCGACCACTTGTCCCCGCTGCGCAGGCCGGCCTCGACGTGGCCGAACGGCACGCGGCGATAGAACGCCGCGAGCGCGGCGACCAGCACGGTCGTGGTGTCGCCCTGGGCGAGCACGCAATCGGGCCGTTCGTCGGCGAGCACGGGATCGAGCGCCGCGACCATCCGCGACGTCAGGTCGGCCAGCGACTGGTCGGGCCGCATCAGGTCCAGGTCGCGATCGGGCCGAACGCCGAAGAACGCGAGGATCTGGTCGAGGATCTGCCGATGCTGCGCGGTGGCCAGCACGCGGCAGTCGACCCAGTCCGCGGCGCGCAGGGCGTGCACCACCGGTGCGAGCTTGACGGCCTCGGGGCGCGTTCCGACGACGACCAGGATGCGGCGCTTCACGTTCGCGCCGATTCTGACCGGGGCCCGCGACGACGCAACGCGGGCGCCGCGAAATCGCGGCGCGGCGCGCGGTTACTTCGCCCCCGGCCGCTCGGCCCGATGCACGCCGTCGGGCTGGCGGAACACCAGCGCAGTGGGCCGTTCGCCGGCGCCGAGCTCGATGCGCACCGAATACCCGGCGAGCCCGGACAGCCCGAACACCAGCCCGGGGCGCGGCTCGAGCACGTAGTGTTGCCCGGGCAGGTCGAGCACGAGCCGATCGTTCTGCCGGCTGATGCGCAACGTCTGGTCGTCCACCTGCCAGTCGCCGGTCAGCGCGTCGAGGAACACCGGGTCGGCGCAGCGCGGATCCGGCCGGCGCGCGAAGCGGATCGGTGGCACGTGCGGTTCGAGCACCGCCGCGACCGCATCGATCGCGCCGTCGACGTCGCTGGTGAACTGGAACCGCAGGCCACGCAGCACGTCGGCACCCGCGTCCTGGCTGCCGGCGAACACGTCGTAGTGCCAGTGCCGCAGCGGCACCGTCAGACCGTGCAGGTCGACCTGCAGCGCGCCGTCGCGCAGCTCGACGTGCAGCGGGCCGTAGCCGGCGTCGGCGTAGTCGCCGGCGTAGTCGGCGAGGTCGTGCGACGGCCGGGTGCCGGCCACTCGCTCGCCGGCGGCGGCACCGCGCGCGGTCGCGGCCGTCCGGCGCGCCGCGGCGACCTGCTCGCGGACCATGCCCGACCAGTCGCGCGCTTCGAGCTGCAGGGCCAGATCGCTGAGCTGGCGCACCACCACCTCGGGGAACGGCGTGCCATCGAGGTTGCTGAGCACGACGAAGCCGAACCCGTCGTCCGGCAGCAGGGCGACCAGGGCCGAGAAGCCGTCGATGTTGCCGCCGTGGCGCACGCGCCGGTGGCCGCGGTAGGCGTCGACGAACCACGCGCAGGCGTAGCTCTCGCCGAGCACTTCCGGCACCGGCGACGACTGGTCGACCGGCATCCGCGGCTGCATCAGGTCGGCGAGCGCCGCGGGCGGCAGCAGCTCATGGCCGGCGAACGAACCGCGCTGCAGCAGGAAGGCGAGCCAGTTCGCCATCTCGCGCGCCGTCGAGTTGATCGACCCGGCCGGCCCGATCGTCGACACGTCGCGATACGGCACGGCTTCGACCTTGCCGTCGCGCCAGTCGTAGGCGAGGGCGTGGTCGCCGTCGTCCGCCATGGCCGCCACCGAGAAGCCCGACCGCACCATGCCGAGCGGGGTGAACAGCCGCGTGCGCACCAGCTCTTCCCAGCTCGCCTCCCCGACACGCTCGGCGACGACACCGGCGGTCAGCAGCATCAGGTTGTTGTACTGGAACTCGGCGCGCAGATCGCGGCTCAACGGCAGGTGCCGCAACCGCCGCACCAGCTCGAGCCGATCGACGTTCGCGCCGTACCAGACGAGGTCGTGGCGCGGCATGCCCGTGCGGTGCGTGACCAGGTCGCGCAGCGTGACCCGTTCGCCGAGCGCCGCGTCGGCGAGCTGGAACTCCGGCAGCCGCGCGCGCACGGGCTCGTCCCACGCGAGCTTGCCGTCGGCGACCAGCATCGCCAGCAGGCAGGTCGTGAACGCCTTCGAGCTGCTGCCGATCGCGAACAGCGTGTCGTCGGTGACCGGCAGATCGCGCGCGACGTCGCGGCGGCCACTGGTGAACCGCGTCAGCACCGCGCCGTCCTTGACGATCGCCACCGCGCAGCCCGGCACGTCGAAGCCCTCGCGGGTCGCGTCGAGCCACGCCGCGACCGGCGCGAAGCGCCCGACCAGGTCCGCGGCCGCGGCCGCCGCGCGCTGCAGGGTGAACGGAAACCGCGCCGCGCCCTGCGTGAACTCCCCCGCCAGCGTGCCGCCGTCGGTCGCCAGTTCGCCGGCGAACGTCGGCGCGCCGGGGATCCCGGCGATGCGGAACGTCGCCTTCGTGCCGGTGACCGCGATCGCTTCGAGCGCGAGCGCCTTGGCGCCCTGCGCGGGGATGTCGATCGTGCCGCGCCAGCCGCCGTCGGCGGTGGCGCCGCCGGCGAGCGTCACGAAGACCTCCAGCGGGGAGCCCGGGATGCGGATGCTGCCGCGCCACTCGCCGACGATCGCGTCGGCGGCGTTCGCGGGCGGCGGCGCCGCCTGGGCGGCCAGCGGTGCCAGCGAGGTGAGGAGGAGGACCAGGAAGGACGGGCAGCGGAGCGCGGTCATGCGGCGAGGAGCGGTTCGCCGACGACAATGCAGCTCAGCGCGCGACGGGTGCAGCAAATCCGGTTCGCGCCGGCGCCGCGGCCGCGGTTGCTACGGCTTGGCCGGCGATCCGCGGTCGGTGACGATGCGCGGCGTGATGTAGAACTCGACCGTCGTGTCGTTGTGCGTCACCGACGTCGAGCGGAACAGGAAGCCGAGCAGCGGGATGTCGCCGAGCAGCGGCACCTTGGTCTCGCTCTCGAAGCGGGTCTGCGACTTGAGGCCGCCGATCACGAGCGTGTGCGAGTCGCGCAGGTAGACGGTGGTCACCGCGCTGCGCGTGCTCGTGATCGGCGTCGACACCGGCTTGGTGTCGGCGAACCCCGTGATCGCCGAGACATCCGCCCACACCTGCAGGATCACCGAATCGGTGCCGGCGATGACCGGGATGATGTTCATCTTCACGCCGACCGGCTTGAACTCGATGTCGGTCGCGACCTCGGTGCCGAGCTGGTTGATCTTCGCCTTCGGGAACGGCACCTGCGTCAGCGTCGAGATCGACGCGATGCCGCCGTTGCGCACGACCAGCTTCGGCGAGCTCGTGATGTCGGCGAGGTTGTTGGCCTCGAGCGCCTCGAGCACCATGTTGAGTTCCCAGCTCTGGTGGATGCCGCCGAGCAGGAACTGCCCGACGTCGGTGACCGGCGAGGCACCGACGATCGGCTGGCGCAGCGGGAAGATCGACGTGTAGGACCGGACGAGCTGGCTGCTGCTGAGGTTGTTGAGGATCGGCTGCGTCGCGCTGCCGACCGTCAGCCCGTTGACGCCGAAGGCCAGCGCATCGGCGGTCTGGTATTCGACGACCTGGACGGTGATCTCGACCTGCGGGATGCTGCTGTAGAAGAGGTCGATCGCGTCTTCGAACGCGGCGAGCGCCGCCGGCTGCGCGGTGACCAGTGCGAGCGCCACCGACGGCGCGGTCTTGGAGCCGGTGTCGGCCGGCTGCCCGCGCACCGCCTGCGGCTGGTTGCCGGGCGGATCGACCAGCGCCGCGCCACCCAGGATCTCGAAGTCGGGGATGTAGGTGATCTCGACCTCGTGGCCGCGGAGCATCCGACCGAGGATGCTCGGACTGTTCGGCCCGACCTTCGTCCCCGGCGCGGGCACCGGCTCGGGCGCCTCGCGCGACTTGGGCGGCTTCTCCGGCGTGATCTCGGCGATCAGCTTGAGGAAGGTCGCGCCGAGGTCGCCGGCGAGAAAGTACTGCTTCGTCACCGAGCCGTCGGCGCCGATCAGCACGCTGCTGCCGAATTGCACGCGCAGCCGCGCGTTGCGTTGCTCGGCCGACTCCTGCTGCGGATCCTGGGGCGCCGGCGGATGGTCGATCCGTGCCGCCGCGTCACCCAGCCCCCAGACCAGGGGACCACGCGACGGTGAGCTGGCGGCGCCGGTTCGTTCGGCGATCGCCTCGACCACGCGGGTCGGCGGCGTGAGGCGCTGGCTGGTCGTCGTGCAGGCGCCCAGCGCGACCGCGGCCGCCACCAGCGGCGTCAATCGGCGCCACCGGACGACGACCTGCCGATCGCTGCGAGGTTCGCCGCAGCGGGTCGCACCACCGCGCATCGGCTGCGACCAACTCGGGCCGGAAGAGCATGCGGAAGGAGCGGCGTCCACGGCGCGGCATTCTGCGTTGCGCAACGGCCCAACGCGAGGATTCCTCATCGCGGCGTTTGGGAGCCAGGCATTCGAGGGACGCTCACTCGGGGGGCACTCACTCGGGGACACTCACTCGGAGGAGTCACTCACTCGTCGAGCTTGTCGATCACCTTGCTGGTGAGGTCGACGACATCGCGCCCCTTCTTGTCCGTGATGTCGCCATCGCGGACGACCAGGTCGCGGCTCTCGTCCTGCGCCACGGCCTTCACCGCTTCCTTGATGCGGTTGTTCATCTGGGTGATCAGCTGCTTGCCCTGGGCCGAGTCGACGTCGATGCCGTCCGCCTGGATCTTCTTCCACTCCTTGGTCGCGTCCCGCACCTTGGTCTCGTCGATGCTGGCCGGCGCCGACGTGTTGGACGCGCTGCCTTGGTAGACGACGGCGCCGCGCTTCAAGGTCACCTGGGCCACGGCCGACCCGGCCAGCCAGGCAGGAGCGGCCAGGCAGGCCAGCAGGGTCAAGGCGCGCGCGATGGCGGGCAGACAACGGGACGAGGCAGGTGTCATGGCGTGGACCGAAAGTGGCTTGGGCAAGGCAGGCGCTAAGGCGGCACCGACCGTGCGCTGGTGTGAAAGCAATCCCCGGTCCAGGCAATCGGCCAATATCTGGCCACAGCCCCAAGGTGATTCTACACAGGCACTAAACTCGTCTGATTTTTGGACTCACCGGGGCGCTTGGCCAAATGCCACGGGCCGCTCGAGGAATCGGTCAGTCGGGCAAGAATCGGCCACCCGCGGCGGTTGGCCGATAATGGGCGCCGCGGCGGCTACCCACCCGCTCTAGCAGCCCAGCCTGGACGAGGCTCTGCAGGTCGCGCAACCCGGTGCGATGGGAGACCCCTGCGGCAGCCATGTGGTCCTGGGTCGTGATCGCCCCGCGGGCCACCGCCAGCTGCAGCAGAACCCGCAAGCGCGCGGGCAGCGGCCCTTCGGTCCAGGTGGCCTCGGCCACTTCGGGCGCCGGCGCGCGGGGCAGGACGAAGGTCGGTTCGGCGCTCGTTCCGGCAGATGGCGTGCGCTCGCTGGCCAGCTCAGCAGGATCGGCGTGCGGTGCCGACGCCCCTGGGTCGGAGCCGATTGCGGCGCGCCCGGCACCGGCCACCGTGGCCGGAGCGCCCTCGCCCAGGACCGATGCCGGCGCAGGCGCATCGCCGGCCCCCACCTCGCCGCCGCCCGGAGCGACCCGCACCTCGCCCGCGTCCGCCGCTGCGCCCGACGCCACGGCGCTCGACGCCACGGCGCTCGACGCCACGGCCGGGCTCGGCTCGTTCGCCGCGCCAGCCGACGATCCGGCCAACGCCGCCAGCACATCGCGGAGCTGCACGACCTCGCCGCGCGCCAGCACCATCGCGCGGAACACCGTGTTGCGCAGCTCGCGGATGTTGCCCGGCCAGTCCCGGCGGTAGAGCTCGTCCATCGCATCGGTCGAGAACGTCCGGCGTGGACTCTGGCCGGCCGCGATCACCTCGCGTCGGAAGTGCTCGACGAGGCCCGCCAGCTCGGCCCGCCGTTCGCGCAGCGGCGGCACCGTCACGACCATGCCCTGCAACCGGTAGTAGAGGTCTTCGCGGAACGTGCCGGCGGCGACCATCCGCGCGATGTCGCGGTTGGTCGCCGCGATCACGCGCACGTCGACCGTGACCGGCTCGTTGCCGCCGACGCGATCGACCTCGCCTTCCTGCAGCACGCGCAGCAGCTTGACCTGCACGTCGAGCGGGATGTCGCCGACCTCGTCGAGGAACAACGTGCCGCCGCTCGCCTGCTCGAACCGGCCGATCTTGCGACGGTCGGCACCGGTGAACGAACCCTTCTCGTGGCCGAACAGCTCGCTGGCCAGCAGCGTCTCGGACAGCGCCGCGCAGTGCACCTTGACCAGCGGCCCTTGCGCGCGGTGGCTCCACTGGTGCACCAGGTTGGTCAGCACTTCCTTGCCGACGCCGGTCTCGCCCTCGAGCAGGATCGGCAGGTCGGTCGGCGCGACGCGCCGCAGCGTGCCGTAGACGGCGCGCATCGCCGGGCTCAGCGCGGTGACGCCGGATCGCAGCAGGCTCTCGTCCGACTCACCACCGCCATCGGCATGCTGCGCCGCATCCAGGCGCGACCGCAGGGTGTCGAACAGGAACTCCGCCGACGGCGCCTCCTCGGGAAACTGCACGATCACACCGAGCGGCGGCCGATCGTCGACCTCGTTGGCCGCCGAACGCACGACCAGTTCGCGCCAGGCGACGAACGCGTCCTGCAGCAGGCGCTCGGCATCGGCGCGCTCCGCGCCGGGCAGCACGATCTGGAAGCGACCGAGCCCGGCATGGCACAGCACGGCGCGCGACGGCAGGCGATCGCGCAGCACGGCGGTGAAACGGCGCAGGCCGCGCGGCCGACGATCGCCGTCGCCGAGCGCGACCGCGAGCATCACCAGCGGCTGCCCGCGTTGCTGCGCCAGCGACACCTCGTCGATCGCCCGGCGCCGGAAGTACTCCGGCGTGAACACGCCGGTCACCGGATCCTGGACCGCGAGCCGATGCAGCTGGGACCGCTCGAACGCGATCGCGGCCTGCGCCACGACGGTGCTCAGCAACTCGAGGTCGACGGCGAGCGGCTCCGGTCGCTCGAAGCCTAGCAGCACCGCACCGCGCGCGCGGCCGGCGAAGACGATCGGCAGGCCGATCAACGAACGCGCGTGCGGCAGCAGGCTTGCCCACGGCGCCGCCAAGGCCGCGCCGTCGCGCCCGCGCTGTGAGAACGCGCCGACCAGACGCACCAGCCGGGCGCCACCGTCGGCGAGCACCGTCGGCGGGCCGCCGGAGCCCGAATGCGCAACCAGGCGTTCGCCGTCATCGGCGTCGGCGAGCACGGTCAACACGCTGTCGGCCGCCGTGTGCGACGCGCAGAACCGCTGCAGCACGTCCAGCGTGGTCGCCTCGTCGCTCTCGGCCGCCAGCTCACGCATCGCGCGGTTCAGCGCCTGCAGGTCCTGCAGGCGGGCCTGCAGATCCGCGGCCATCTGGTTGAACGTGCGCGTCAACCGGCCGATCTGCCCGCCTTCGTCGACCACCACGCGCGTATCGAGCGCGCCGCGCGACAGCGCCTGTGCGCCGTGTTCGAGCCGTTCGATCGGCCGGCTGATGCGACCGCTGACGACGTACGACAGGAACGCCGCGAGCACGACCAGCGAGCCGGCGACCAGCAGGAAGAACGCGCGCACCGGGATGCGACCGATCGCGAGGTCCATCGTCGCCCGCTGGTCGGGCTGGGCGACGACCAGCAGCCCGCGCGGCGTGTTCTGCAGGTCGCGCAGGACCTCGCTGCCGCAGACGAAGTTGCCGGCCGTCGTCGCGACGTGCTCGACGAGCGGTTTGCCCTGCTCGAGCCCTTCGACGAGCGCGCGTTCGCGCTGTCCCATCGTCGCCGGATCGAGCGCCTGCTCGAGCAGCTTGGCCGCGTCGGGGCGACCGCTGCTCGCTGCCAGCGGGTAGCCGCGCGCATCGGTCAGCAGGACCGTCTGCCCCGGCGCCAGCGCGCCGAGCAGGTCGCCGTCGAGCGGGCGACCCGCGGTCAGGCTCAGCGTGCCGCCGCGCACGGTCTCCTCGGCGCGCACGCCGATCATCAGCACGCCCCACTGGACGAACACGCCCGGCTCGAGGCGCGCCGGCGCTTCGAGGTTGGCGAGCCGCGCGTCGCCGGCTACCAGCACGGCCGGTTCGACCAGCGTGGCGCCGAGCGTCGGCCGCCATTCGAGCCGCAGGAAGCCGTCGTGCCATTCGGGCGGCAACTGCCCGGCCAGCAGCTTCTTCAGCTCGGCGGTGACGCTCGGCACCGTCTTGGCGAACTGGTCCTCCTTGACGCGTTCGAGGCGGCCGGTGGCCAGCGCGCGCAGGTCGCTGAGCCACTGCCGCGTCGAGCTCTTGAGCCGCTCCATCTGGTCGTCGAGCTGCCCCTTCGCGCTCCGCACCGTCTCGAGCATCGCCGACTGCACGTCCGAGGTGTGGCCGGACTCGAGCACCTGCACCAGCACGAACGACAGCAGGCCGAGCGGCACCAGCGCCGCGACCGACATCACGGCCATCAGGCGCAGGCGCAGGTTGGTGGCGATCGCCAGCAGCTCGCTGAGCAGCACCAGCAGGAACGGTGTCGCGACCAGGCACAGCACGAAGCCGAGGCGGTTGTGCGATTCGCGCGCACTCGCCCATTCGTTGTCCGACGTGCCGACGCCGAGCACGGCCCCGTCCCAGCCATCGCCGCTGAGCGGCACGATCAGCATGACGCGGCGACCACCGTCGCGCAGGACGACGTCGGTGACAGCGGGTTCGACACCGGTCACGGCGCGCGGCAGCAGCGCGACGTCCTGCCGCAACGCCGTCGCCAGCGTCGTCTCGCTGAGCCGCCCGCCGCGGTAGATCGTCACCGACGTCCCTTCGAGCCGGTCGAGCACGGCCTTGTCGAGCCGGATCTCGTTGCCCTTGCGGATCACCGGCGCGTCGAGCGGATCCTGGGGCGCCGCGGCCCGATCCGAACCGAGCACGACCGAACGGAACCGCATCCGGTACTCGGCGAGGTTGCGGAATTCGATCGCCTCGAGCACCGCGCCGGCCGGCAGGTCGAGCACCGGATAGACCAGGTTGACGCGCTTCTCCTGGTTGTCGTCGATCCAGCTCAGCGCGATCGCCGCCGGCGACCCCTCGGGCGGCTCGTCGCGCGTGTTGTGCACCGCCAGCTCGTAGAACATGCTGACCTGGTGCTCGAGCACGATCGTCCGCTTCTCGACGCCGTCGGCGAAGTGCAGCACGACCTCGGCGACGCGCGCGCCCGGGTTCGCGGTCGGCACGCCCGGGTAGACCGCGCGGTAGAACAACCACAGCTTGTTCAGCGGTTCGTCGATGCGCGGCACCTCGACCTTCGCCGTGGCGCCGGGTGCCAGCTCGACGCCGGCATCCTGCGGATACGGCCCGCGCAGATCGGTCAGGACGCCGCCGAGCGACGGCGCGCCGAGCAGCAACGGTTCGATCCGGTCCGGACGATCGCCTTCCAGCGACAACCCGACCACCGTCAGTTCGGTGCCGCGCTCCGCCGCGATCGTCAGCGCCCGCAGATCGCGTTCGAGGGCGACCGGCACGACGCACACCTCCCAGAACTCGCGCCCGAGCGACGCCGCGTCGAGGAACGAGCGATCGAGGTCGATCTCGCGAACCCGCTTCTCGCCGCCACCGAGATCCAGTTCCAGGCGCAGCCGCGGCGCCGCCTGCGTGCGCTCCGGCACCGCGAACGACGGCACGTACGGCCGCCCGACCACGAGGTAGACCTTGTTGCCGTGCAGCGGCGGATCGAACTGGAACGTCTGCGGCCGTTCGGCGGCCAGCGGCAGCCAGTAGGGACGCACCGGCAGGTCGTCGAAGCTGCACAGCCGCGGGCCGAAATGCTCGGGCGCCAGCGTCGCCAGCGACCGGTAGCTCGTGTAGCGCTGCCGCTGGATCGGCTTGCCGGCCAGGGCCTCGATCAGCGCGCGATCGCGGCTGGCGCCGCGGTAGCTCTTCAAGGTGCCCTGCTCGAGCATGCCGAGCGTGCCCTGCAGGGTGAGCAGCGACCGTTCCAGCCGCGACCGTTGCTCGGCGTCGCGCTGCGCGTCGAGCAGCCGCGGCACCCACAGCCCGACGAGGAACAGGACGACGCCGCCCGTCAGCAGCGTCGGCCGCAGCCACAAGGCCCGCGAACGGATGCGCGCCCAGCCGCGCAGCAGGAACACCAGCCCGACCACGGTCGCGAGCGGCACGAGCAGGTAGGGCAGATCCTCGATCAGCTCCTCGGACAGCAACCGCGCCCCGCCTGGCGACGAGACCAGCGGCCCCGGCCTGGGCAGCCGCAGCACGCCGAGCGCCTTGCCGGCGTCGGGGTCGCTCGAACTCCAGGCCAGCGAAACCTGGCGGTCGCCGTGCTCGCAGTCGTGCAGCACGACGTTGAAGCCAAGGCGATCGGCGCCGGGGCGCAGCGTCGGGAAGTGGTGGAACGGGATCGCCGCCTCGAACTGGTAGGTGACGTCGTCCAGCCGGTGCGCCACCACCCGGACCCCGGTCAGCGGCGCGCTCTGCCGAGCCGGCCCCTTGTCACTCCAGCTCCATGGCCGCTCCGCCGAGAGCGGCATCAACTGGAACTGGAACTCGGCTGGCCGGATCGCCTCGCCCTCGCCGGGGAAGCCGAGGAACACTTCGACCCGGTCGCTGCGGTCGATGGCCGACAACGCCGGCCCGACCGCGATTTGGTCATCGTGGACCAACCCTGCGAGGTAGAGGTGGTTGGTGTCACAAGCCACCATCAGCTCGGCGGAGAGGTCGGCGGCACCAGCCCAAAGATCCTTGTTCTCAGTTACTTGGGAAGCCTGATCCAACCGCAGCCGCGGCCCGTCCCGCCATTCGGCCAAATCGCCATCGAGGACCGGGGTCGCCGCGGGAATGGCCAATTCCGGTGGCGCCTGCGCGAGCAGGGCCTGGAGGCCGAGGGCGGCGGACAGCAGGCGGGGCCACATGGGCTGGCCATGCTAGCGGGGTGTTTGCCGAACGAGCAACCCGCGACGAACAGTTGCCGCGGTCGAAGGGCGGGGCCAAGCCCAGAAATGGCCCGGCGCACCGTCCCGACGGCGGCGTGCCGCCAGCGGCGGCCGCAGGCACGCCGGTGCCTTTGGCATCTCCTACGGCCGCTCGCACCCCGGCGAAATCGCTCGGGGCGCGAGCCGACGCGGGAGTACCCGATCAGCGGCGCGGGCGACGGCCACGGCCACCGCGGCCACCGCGGTCGCCGCGATCGCCGCGGTCCGTGCCACGGCCAGCGGCGTCGTCGAGCACGTTCTCGAGCGGCTCGAGCTCGCCGACCCGCTCCTTGGCGAAGTCCTCTTCGGCATCGCCGAACTCGGCCATCGGCAGGTTGCTGCGGCGCTCATCGCGGCCACGGCCGCCCCGCGGCTCGTCCTCGCGACCGGCCGCACCATGGCGCGGTGCGCGCTCGGCGGGCTCGATGCGTTCGCTGCGCGGGGCGCGCTCGGGGCGCTCGCTGCGTTCCGGACGCTCGCTGCGTTCCGGGCGATCACTGCGTTCCGGGCGCTCGCTGCGTTCCGGGCGCTCACTGCGTTCCGGGCGCTCGCTGCGCTCCGGGCGCTCGCGGCGCTCGGGGCGGGGCCCCCGCTCGGGCCGGTCGGCCCGCT
>CAYMRG010000048.1:0-1630 GCA_964392555.1 uncultured candidatus Brocadiaceae bacterium | reverse complement strand
TCCGGGCGCTCGCGGCGCTCGGGGCGGGGCCCCCGCTCGGGCCGGTCGGCCCGCTCCGGACGCTCGCCGCGCTCGGGCCGATCGAAGCGATCGAACCCTTCGCCGCGCCCGCCGCGGAAGCCGCCATCGTGTTCGCTGCGCTGCGGCCGTTCGCCACGGCCACCGCGCTCCGGACGATCCCCGCGCTCGGGGCGAGCGCCTTGCTCTGGGCGAGCCCCTTGCTCTGGGCGCGCGCCGTGCTCAGGGCGGCCGCCGTGTTCGGCGCGCGGCGCGCGCTCCTCGGTCTCGTCACCGCGACCCCACGGGCGACGCGGCTCGCGCTCTTCGCGCCCGCCGCGGTCGTCGCGCTCACGCCACTCGCCGCGCTCGGGGCGCTCACCGCGCTCCGCACGGTCGCGACCGAAGCGCTCGTCGCGGCTGCCGCGCGGACCGCGTTCCTCGCGCTCCTGCGGCGCCCGCTCCTCGCGCGCGAACCGATCGCCACGCTCGGGGCGGTCGCCACTTCGCTCCGGACGATCACTTCGCTCCGGACGATCACTTCGCTCCGGGCGATCACTGCGCTCCGGACGATCGGCGCGTTCAGGGCGCGCTTCCTCGCGCGGGCGACGATCCTCGCGCTCCCACCGCTCGCCGCGCTCGGGGCGCTCGCCGCCGGGGCCGCGTTCCGGCCGGTCGCCGCGGTCGCGCCGCTCCCAACGATCACCACGCGGGCCACGGTCACCGCGGTCACCACGCGGTTCCGCCGCGGCGGCCGGCGCCGCCGGTGCCGCATCCGCTGCCGGCGCACCACCGCGCTCGGCGAGGATCACGGCCTTGCGGCTCAGCTTGACCTTGCCGAAGTCGTCGATCGCGATGACCTTGACCTTCAGCGTGTCGCCGATGCGCACGACGTCCGTCACCGCACGGATGAACCCATCCGACAGCTCCGACACGTGCACGAGGCCTTCCTGGCCAGGCAGGATCTCGACGAACGCGCCGAACTCCTTGATCGCCGTGACGCGACCTTCGTAGAGCCCGCCGAGCGCGACCTCGGCGGTCATCGCCTTGATGTGGTCGAGGCAGCCCTGCACCTTCGTCGCATTGGTGCCGGTGATCGTGCAGAGGCCGCTGTCCTCGATCGAGATCTTGCACTCGAACTGCTCCTGCAGCTGGCGGATGTTCTTGCCGCCCGGGCCGATGATCATGCCGATCTTCTCGCTCGGCACCTGCACCGACTCGAGCCGCGGCGCGTTGGGGCTCAACGCCTCGCGCGGCGCACGCAGCGCCTTCAGCATCTCGCGCAGGATGTGGAGTCGGCCCTGGCGCGCCTGCTCGAGCGCCTCGGACATGATCGCGCGCGTCAGGCCATCGCACTTGATGTCCATCTGCAGCGCGGTGATGCCGCGGCCCGTGCCGACGACCTTGAAGTCCATGTCACCGCACGCGTCCTCGCTGCCGAGGATGTCGGACAGGATCGCGTAGCGCTTGCCCTCCATCACGAGGCCCATCGCGATGCCGGCCACCGGCGCCTTGATCGGCACACCGGCGTCCATCATCGACAACGTGCCCGCGCAGACGGTCGCCATCGACGAACTGCCGTTCGACTCGAGGATGTCGCTGGTGATGCGGATCGTGTAGGGGAACTCCTCAC
>CAYMRG010000047.1:0-15804 GCA_964392555.1 uncultured candidatus Brocadiaceae bacterium | reverse complement strand
CGGCATCGCCGAGCAACTCGCCCACATGCTGCAGAGCGGGCCGTTCGACGGTCGTGTGCTCGTGCCGAAGGTCGCCGCCGCCCTGCGGGCGATCGGCGCCGGCGCCCACGCCGCAGCGCTCGGCAACTGACCTCCGCCGCTGTGCCCGATTGCATCCCGCCCCCCGCCGGGGTGACGATGCCGGCATGACCAAGCCCACCGCCGCCCTCTCGTCCCGCCGCGACTTCCTCGCCAGCACGAGCCTTTCCGCCGCCGCCGCGCTGGTCGCCCCCGGCTTCCGGCCGCACGTCGCGGGCACCGACCGGATCCGCGTCGCGCTGGTCGGCTGCGGCGGCCGCGGCGGCGGCGCGGCGAACAACGCGCTCGCCGTGCCCGGCGAACTGCTCGAGCTGGTCGCCGCGGCGGACGTCTTCGCCGGCAAGCCGGCCGCGGCGGTCGACGCGCTGCAGGAGCAGTTCGGCGCCCGCGTCAACGTTCCTGCCGAGCGCCAGTTCGTCGGCTTCGACGGCTACCGCAAGGCGATGGACTGCCTGCGCCCCGGCGACATCGTGATCCTGACCACGCCGCCGGCGTTCCGCTGGGTGCACTACACCTACGCGATCGCGAAGGGCCTCAACGTGTTCATGGAGAAGCCCGTGTGCGTCGACGGCCCCGGCGCCAAGCGCATGCTCGCGCTCAACGACCAGGCCAAGGCCAAGGGCCTCAAGGTCGGCGTCGGCCTGATGTCGCGCCACAACTTCGGCATGCAGGAGCTGCAGAAGCGCATCGCCGACGGCGAACTCGGCGACCTGATGTACCTGCGCGGCTACCGCATGCACGGCCCCGCCGCGTTCTTCCGCTCGCTGAAGAAGCCCGAGGGCATCAGCGAGCTGCTCTACCAGATCCAGCGCTTCCACAGCTTCCTGTGGGCCAGCGGCGGCAACTTCAGCGACTTCAACATCCACATCGTCGACCACCTCTGCTGGATGAAGGGCATGTGGCCGACGCACGCGCAGGGCATCGGCGGCCGCCACGTCCGCGACGGCAAGGACGGCCACTACATCGACCAGAACTTCGACAGCTACGGCGTCGAATACACGTTCGCGGACGGCGCGCGGCTGTTCTTCGACGGCCGCTGCATCGACGGCTGCAAGAACATGTACGCGAGCTACGCGCACGGCACCAAGGGCATCGCCGTGGTCTCGGCGAGCGGCGACTGCGGCCTGCCGTCGGCGATCTACAAGGGGCAACGCATGGAGCCCGCGAACCTCGCCTGGCAGAGCGAGGTCGCCGAGAAGGACCAGAACCCCTACCAGAACGAGTGGAACGTGCTCGTCGCCGCGATCCGCGAGGGCCGCGAGCACAACGAGGTCGAGACCGGCGTGATGACCAGCGTCATCACGGCGATGGGCCGCATGGCGTCGCACACCGGCCAGGAGATCTCCCTGCCGATGATCCTGGACCAGGGCCAGGAGTTCGCGCCCGGGGTGGACAAGCTGACGATGGATTCGCCGGCGCCGCTGCAGGCCGGACCGGATGGGCTGTATCCGGTGCCGATGCCGGGGATGAAGAAGCTGATGGAGTACTGAATCGACGGCTCCCGCGGCAGCTGGCACGGGCGGGCGGGTGGGATCGACTGTTGGGTTGATTTCCTGTATTCGATGCCCAGGGGAAGGCGAGTCTCGCCCCCTAGCGAGAGAAGAATGCTCCATCTGCAAGGCCGTAGATGCCGGGGCGCGTTCGCCACGGGCATCGTCGTAACAGCGTTTGCGTTCCAACTGGCCGCCCAATGCACGCCGCAGTGGCTCGGCGATGGGTTGCCAGGCACGGACTCCTCGGTCGTCGCCGTTGCGACCTGGGACCCGGACGGGCCCGGCCCCTTGCCGATGCAGGTGGTGCTCGGCGGCAACTTCCAGAATGCGGGACCGATCGCCGCGGGCCGCCTGGCCACGTGGGACACGACGACGTCCGTGTGGGGCAGCCTCGGCGACGCCAACGGCGTCGTCAGCGCGCTGACGACGCTCCCCACCGGCGAGCTCGTGGCAGCCGGTTCCTTCACCCAGATCGGCGGCGTGGCCGCCGCCAACATCGCGCGCTGGAACGGCACGACGTGGCAACCCTTCGGCGCGGGGCTGCCCCTCGGGCCGGTCAGCGCGTTGACCGTCACGGCCAATGGCTCACTGGTCGCCGGCGGCTCGTTCACGCTCGGCAACGTGGGCGGTGTCGCGATCTGGAACGGCTCGACCTGGGCGCCACTGGGCGGCGGCCTGCCGGGCAGCCAGTCCGCCTTGGCAATGGCGACGCTCGCCAACGGCGACCTCGTCGTCGGCGGCTCGTTCTCGTCCGCCGGTGGCACACCTGCGACCAACCTAGCGCGCTGGGACGGCGCGCAGTGGTTCGCCATGGGCAACCCGAACGGACAGGTCCGTGGTGTGGCGGAGGTGCCGGGCGGCAGCGTCGTCGTCGCGGGCTACTTCACGGCGATCGGCGGCGTCAACGCGGCGCGCGTCGCCAGCTGGAACGGCGCGACGTGGAGTGCGATGGGCAGCGGCGCCAACGGCCTGCTCGAAGCGGTGGCGGTGCTGCCGAGCGGGGCCGTGGTCGCGGGCGGGAACGGCGCCTTCGGTTCGACCACGCTCGCGAGCGTTGCGCGGTGGAACGGCTCGGCCTGGCTGGGCCTGACGGGCTTCACCGCCGCCGTGGACGCACTGGTCGCGCTGCCCAACGGGGACCTCGTCGCCGGTGCGGCCTACGGCGGCGACTACGTGCGAAGATGGAGTGCCACCGGCGGCTGGCAACCCCTCTACAACGTGGCTCCCGGTCCGCGACCGGTGCACATCCTGACCAAGGCCAACGGCGAGCTCGTCGCCAGCGGCAAGTTCGTCAGCGCTGGCGCGCTGGTGCCGGGCGTCGCCCACTGGACCGGCTCGGCATGGTCGCTGCTGGGTGGCCCGTTCCCCGGCATCGTGTGGTCGCTCGTGGAGGCCCCCAACGGCGACCTCGTCGTCGGCACCGACGCCGGCGTCTCGCGCTGGAACGGCACGACCTGGCAGACGCTCGGCAGCCTGCTCCAGATCCTGACAGTGGCCGTGCGACCGAACGGCGACGTGTTCGCCAACACCTCCGCCGGGGTCGGCCGTTGGAATGGCGCCTCCTGGGTCCCATCGGCCACCGTGGGCTTCTCGCCCAATCCCTTCGGCTCCGGTTACGTCAGCAACCTGGTGTCCTTGCCCAACGGCGACCTCGTCGCGAGCGGCGAGTTCGACTCCATCAACGGCCAGCCCGCCGCCAACCTGGCTCGTTTCGACGGCGTGTCCTGGTCGCCGATGCCGGGGCTGGCCCAAGTCGCCACCTTGGTGGTCCTGGCCAACGGCGATCTGCTGGCCGGCGGCCAATTCGACTTCGCCGTCGGCAATCCCCAGGTCTTGAACAGCATCGCCCGCTGGAACGGCACCGGGTGGTCACCGATCGGCGGTGGCGTGACCTACACGCTGGCCATCACGCATCCGGGCATCGTCTACAGCCTCCAAGAGCTGCCGGACGGCGACCTCCTGGTCGGCGGCTACTTCGACCATGCGGGCGGCACGGCGCTGAGTTGGCTGGCGCGCTGGAACGGCTCCAGTTGGTCGTCGTTCGGCTCAGGACCCAATGGCTCGGTGCAGAGTCTGGCTCTGGCTCCGTGGGGCGAGTTGTTCGCCGGGGGCAACTTCACGGCCGTCGGCAGTCTGCCCGCGCAGCAGCATGCGCACTGCCTCAGCCCGTGCAGCGCGACCGCGAACGTGATCGGCTCCGGGTGCGCGGGTTCCGCCGGCGGCAGCGCACTCGTCGTCATGCAACGACCGTGGCTGGGCGGCCAGCTGCACACTCGGGCCACGGACCTGCCCGCGCAACGCGTGCCGGTCGCGGTCTTGGGTTTCACACAGGTCAACGTGCCGCTGTCGTCCCTGTTCGCGCAGGCGTTGCCTGGATGCACGGGCTACGTCAGCCCCGACTACCTGGAACTACGGCCCCTGGGCGGCGGTGACGCGGACTTCACGGCGACCCTTCCCGACACGCCTGCCCTGGTCGGCATGTCCCTGCTCCACCAGATGCTGGTCTTCGAGGTCACCGGTGGCACGCTGGTCGCGGTCAACGGGACCGATGCCTGGGCGTTCACGGTCGGCGATCTGTAGCGACCTGGCAGGCGCCGTGGGCGGCGTCGGCGCCCTCAGCGCGTCCTGCGGCCGCAACCAAAGGTTGCGCGGCGCTACGCGCTGCCAGAAGGGGCCGCAGGCGCGCTGCCGTCTCCAGGAGCGACTACTACTCCCGCTCGCCGACGGCGAATCCGCTCGCCACGCGAGGAAACGCGGGAGTAGTAGATCAGTGCGTCCCCGCCCCACTCGCAGCGCCACCGCACATCCCCACCACCCTCGCCACCCCGATCCCGAGCGCCATCACGACCAGCAGCCAGCCGAACCAGAAGCGCAGCTTGTCCTGATCGAGCCGCGCGCCGAGCCAGTTGCCGGCCGTGCTGCCGAGCACGCCGATGCCGGCGAACACCGTCAACACGCGCCAGTCGAGCTCCAGATGCAGATCCGCGAGCACCTGCTGGTACTTGACGAAGCCGCTGGCCGAGTTCATCGCGATGATCAGCAAGCTGCTGCCGACGGCTCGCTGCATCGGCAGTCCGCCGAGCAGCACCAGCGCGGGCACGATCAGGAACCCGCCGCCGACGCCGACGAAGCCGGTGACGCAGCCGACCAGCAGGCCGTCGACGACGATCTTGGCGGGTGCGCGGCGATCGACGGCGCGTTCGACCGGGCGCGGACGCACCATCATCGCGCCGGCGGCGGCCATCACGGCGACGAACGACAGCATCTGCACGGTGCCGCTGGCGTGCGTGCCGAGGATCGCGCCGAAGCGCGTGCCGGCCATGCCCGGCAGGCCGAACCAGAGCACGCTGCGCCAGTCGACCGACCGGCGCAGCGCGGCCTGCAGACCGCCGACGGCGGCGATCACGCCGACGACGAGCAGCGCGCCGGTGATCGCCACCTTCTCGGGCTGGCCGACGACGTAGACCAGCACGGGCACGGTCAGGATCGAGCCGCCGGAGCCCATCAGGCCGAGGCTCAGCCCGATCGCCAGGGCTCCGAACAGCGCGAGGATCATGGCAGCGGCTTACGCGCGACCCTTCAGCGTGCCGTTCCAGTAGAGCTTGGGCAGCACATGCTCCTTCAGCAGATGCGCCGCTCAGCGCAGCGCGGCTTCGATCTCCGGCACCAGCGCCATCGCCCACTGCTCGTAGGCGGCGGCCGTCAGGTGCAGGAAGTCCGGCATCACGTCCTTCTTGATCGTGCCGTCGGCCTCGACCCAGCGGTCGCCGATCGGCAGCGACTTCATGCGTGCGTCGAGCTGGCCGCGGACCGCCTGGTTGACCTGCAGGATGTCGCCGCGCATCGCGTTGATGCGTTCGCCGCGCGGGAAGATCTCGTTGACGAGGATCCACGCATCCGGCGCCTGCTCGCGCAGCTTCTTCAGCACCGCGAGCACGCCGGCCAGCGTCTGCTCGGCGTTGCTGGAGCGGTGGCCGAGGTTGTTGGTGCCGATCAGCAGCACGATCACCTTCGGCTTCAGCCGCGTCAGCGGCGCTTCCTGCAGCCGCCACAGCACGTGCTCGGTGCGGTCGCCGCTGACGCCGAGGTTGACCGCGCCGAACGGCGCGACGTGCTTGGCCCAGACGTCTTTGCCGGTCGTCTCCCAGCCCTGCGTGATCGAATCGCCGACGAACACCACCGGCGTCGGCTCCGCCTCCTTCGCGCGGCGCACGACCTCCTCCTGGCGCGCGAGGATCCCGGCATCGGTGCGGCTGGCGGGCACGACCGCGGCGTTGACCGGTTCGGCGCCCGCCGCGGCGGGTTCCTGGACCTTCACCGCCGGGGCGGCCGGCGGCGCCTTCGCCGGCGGCTGGCCGGCCGGCTGCTGGGCCGAGAGGACGGTGGCGAGGGCGGAGAGACCGATGACGAGGGCGAACCTGGCGACCATGGCGGCGCACGATAGCGCCGGGCCGAACGGCCGCGAAGCCCGTCGACGCTGGCGGCGGAGGCCGCCGCCGGCAATAGTCCCGGCTCGATGGCCGCCGCCGACCTGCCGCAGGACCCGTTCCTGCAGATCCACATCTTCGCCAACCTGACGCCCGCCGAAGCGCAGCGCCTGCTCGCGCTCGTCGAGCGCCGCACCTACCGCGCCGGCGAGCAGATCTTCGCCCAGGGCGACGCCCGCGCGCGGATGCTGCTGATCCGCAAGGGCCGCGTCGAGCTGACGCGCGTCGACGTCTACGGCGCGGTGCGGCCGGTGACGACGCTGGTGCGCGGCGACCTGCTCGGCGAAGGCATGATGATCGGCGACTCGGTGCACTCCACCACCGCGACCGCCGTCGTCGACACCGAGCTGCAGTTCCTGCACCGCGACCAGGTCCGCGCATTCGTCGGCCAGGACCACGAACTCGAGAAGCGCATGCTGTCGAGCCTGCTCGCCGAGGTCGTCGGCCGCCTCGACCAGCAGCTGTTCCGCACCAGCGGCGTCACGCACGCGTTCTCGACCGGGCGCACGCGCACCGAGCACGACCTGCTCGGCGACGGCCAGGTCCAGGCCGAGGCCTACTTCGGCCTGCAGACGCTGCGCGCGATGCACAACTTCGAGATCGGCGGCGTGCGGCTCAACGCCTACCCCAACCTGATCAAGGCGCTCGCGCTGGTCAAGAAGGCCTGCGCGCTGGCCAACCAGGACTGCGGCGCGCTCGTGCCCGAGATCGCCGGCGCGATCGCCGACGCGTGCGACGAGGTCGTCGCCGGCAAGCTGCACGACTACTTCGTCGTCGACGTGCTGCAGGGCGGTGCCGGCACCTCGACCAACATGAACGCCAACGAGGTGCTCGCCAACCGCGCGCTCGAGCTGCTCGGCCACGAGAAGGGCCAGTACGACCGCCTGCACCCCAACAACCACGTCAACTGCTCGCAGTCGACCAACGACGTCTACCCGAGCGCGCTGAAGCTCGGCATGGTGCTCAGCAGCCAGCGGCTGATCGACGTCACCCACGAGCTGATCGCCGCGTTCGACGCCAAGGCCAAGGCGTTCGCCAAGATCGTCAAGATGGGCCGCACGCAGCTGCAGGACGCGGTGCCGATGACGCTCGGCCAGGAGTTCTCGGCGTTCGCGACCAGCCTGCGCCAGGAGCTCGCCGGGTTGCACAAGACGCGCCAGGACCTGCACACGCTGAATCTCGGCGGCACCGCGATCGGCACCGGCCTCAACACGCCGAAGGGCTACCGCGACCGCATCATCCTGCGCCTGCGCGAGGTCACCGGCCTGCCGCTGGCGCTGGCACCGGACCTGATCGAGGCGACGCAGGACACGCAGGCGTTCGTGATGTTCTCGTCGTCGCTGAAGAGCCTCGCGATCAAGCTGTCGAAGATCTGCAGCGACCTGCGGCTCCTGTCGTCGGGCCCGCGCGCGGGCCTCGGCGAGATCCAGCTGCCGCCGCGCCAGCCGGGCTCGTCGATCATGCCGGGCAAGGTCAACCCGGTGATCCCCGAGGTCGTCAACCAGGTCGCGTTCCGCGTCATCGGCAACGACCTCGCAGTGGCGCTGGCCGCCGAAGCGGGCCAGTTGCAGTTGAACGTCATGGAGCCGGTGATCGCGGCGAGCATCCTCGAGTCGCTGAAGATCCTCGCCAACGGGGTCGTCACGCTGCGCGTCAACTGCGTCGAAGGCATCGCCGCCAACGCCGACGCCTGCCGCCGCTTCGTCGAGAACAGCATCGGCCTGGTCACCGCGCTGGTGCCGGTGCTCGGCTACGGCACGTCGACCGAGGTCGCCGCCGACGCGCTGGCGTCGGGCAAGAGCGTCGCCGACGTCCTGAAGGACCGGGGCCTGTGGAGCGACGAGATCGCCGCGCGGCTCGCGCCCGAACGCATGGCGAACCCGGACTGAGACCGCCTGGGCCTCGAGACGTCTGGGTCGAAAGGGCAATTTGCGTGGCGGCCCGCGGGTTCCATGAAGGACCTGGCGGTGGCGCTCCGTCCCCGCACTTCGACCCATCCGACGCCCATGACCATCGAACGCGCCCTCCGTGGCATCGCCGGCACCGTGGTGCTGGCCTCACTCGCCCTCGCCTGGCAGATCAACGGCATCGACCTGACCCACGTCTCGTGGCTGTGGTTCACGGGCTTCGTCGGGCTCAACCTGCTGCAGTCGTGCTTCACCGACTGGTGCCCGATGATCGCGATGCTGCAGGCGCTGGGCCTGAAGCGCGCCGCCGCGCGGGCGTGACGGCGTGCCGAGGCGCGTTCGATCGCCGGGTCAACGCACGCCGCTGCGGATCGTGAACACCGACTCGCCGGTGTCGACGAGCAACACGCGGTCGGTCACCGCAAGTCTCGGCGTGCGCGCCGATTCGACGGCAACGGAGGCGCCGGCGGGCAACTTCGCGCGCAGATCACCGGCGGCGAACTCGGCGAGGCGGCGCGCGCCATCCCCATCGCAGACCAACTCCGCCCGTCCGCCACTGCCGAGATCCGCCCAGCCTCCGACGACGAACCGCAGCGGCAGCTCGACCGCCTGGCCTTCGGCATGCGCGAGCCGCGCGAACACCTCGCCGGTCGCCCGGCGCTGGAACGTGACCCGAGTGTCTTCGCCGGCCGCCCGATCGGGTGCGACGCTCTGCGCGGACCGGTGCGGCACGCCGCGCCCCGGCTGCAGTTCGATCGTCACCGTCGCAGCGGTGAGGTGGTAGGCGCCATCGTCCTCGCGCTGGTAGACCTCCAGACCGTCGTGCAAAGCGAGGCGCGCCGCGCCGGCACCGACCATCTCCCGGGCGAACTGCACGAACGGACTCAGGTCCTTCGCGGTCTTGACCGCTTCGAGCACGCGCTCACCGGTCGGCGCGCCATCGGCCGCGCGCACCAGGCTCGCCGCGTCGTCGACGTGGCTGTCGAGCGCGCGCACCGCGCTGCTGAACAGGCGCCCACCGAGCGCGAGTACGGCGACCAGCGCCGCGGCGATGCCACCCCATACCCCGCGGCCCATCCGCCCAGGAGGCCCGCCAGCCGCAGTCGCAGCGCGTTCGGCCGCGCGGTCGCGACGCCGCGCGCGCATCGTGCGGAACGCGAACCAGCCGAGCAGCAGGCCGATCGCCGCGAGCGTCGCGGCCGGCACCCGACCGAAGTAGGGCACGCCGTGGTCGACCACGACCACCTGATCGGGCCGCAGGCCGAAGCGCTCCCACAGCAGGTCGGTGACGCCGTCGAACGCCTTCGCTTCGCGCACCGCGCCGCTCGCGACGAAGGCGCCGACCGACCCGGGACGGGTCACCGTCTCATCCCACGGCAGGCCGCTCGCCGGGACATCGTCGAGCGCCAGCCGCGCAATCGCGACGCGCCCGGCCTCGCGCAGGCGCTCCACCTTCCAGGTGCTGCCGGCACGGTCCGCGGCGTCGGCCGCCTGGTCGTCGACGAGCGGCAGGTAGTAATAGCCATGCAGCCGCTGTGCATCGAGTCCACCACCGCGCACGACGATGCCGGCGACCGCGAGATCGCGCGCGTCGCGCCACGGCGCCTCGCCGGCCAGCATCGCCGCGGCCGCGACCGGCTCCGGCTGACGCGGCCCCACCAGCAGGACCGGTGCGGCAACGGCGAGGAACAACAACGCGAGGGCGGCGAACAGCACGGCGAACCCCGTCTTCATCGCCGGCCAGCGTAGCACCGGCCCGGCCCGCGCGGTCAAGCGTCGGTCGCGCGAGCGCCGATGGAAGGTCGTGCCGCCTCCGGTCCTGCCACCCCCCGCTCCGCCCGCCCCACCGCTCCGCGTGATCGGCGCGCGCGGCGCACCGCGCGACGGCCCGCTCGGCACGCCGGAACCAGCCGACCGCGAACCGACGCCTTCGCGCTGGCGCTGGCTCGTGCTCGGCCTCACCGCGGCCTGGCTCGCGCAATTCATCTTGCCGTGCAGCTTCCCGTGGGTGCTGTGCGCGCTGCCGCACGAGATGGGGCACGCGACGATCGGCTGCCTGCTCGGCCACCCCTCGGCGCCGGCGATCAGCCTGCGCGGCGAAGCGTGGACCGGCATCGCCGAACAGCAACCTTGGCTGGCCTGGGCCATCGCGGCCGGGTTCGCCGGTGCCGCGATCGCGCAACGCCAGCGGCTGGCACTCGCGATCGCGCTCGGCCTCGCCGCGGTGCTGACGCCGCTGCTGGCATTCGGCCGCGCCGCCCCGATCGCGATCGCGCTCGGCGGCCATCTCGGCGAGCTCGCGTTCGCCACGTTCTGCTTCGCGATCACCTGGACCGGCGGCCGCTCCGACACCCCCGCCGAACGCATCGCCGGCGCGATGGCCGGCGGCCTCATCCAGGCCGCGAACATCACGCTCGCCGCCGGTCTGCTGACCAGCGCCGCCGCCCGCGAAACCTACCGCAGCAACGGCAGCCTCGGCATGAAGAACGACTACCTCGTACTCGCCGAAGACCTGCTGCATTGCCCGCTATCCGCCATCGCGCTACCGATGCTGCTGCTGGCCCTCCTACCACTTCCACTCGGCCTCGCCTGCGGCTGGCTGCGCGACCGCCAGGCCTGAAACGCTCCCGCTCCCCTCTCCTCATCCTCCACCTCTTCCTTCTTCTCCCTCTTTCCGTTCTCCCTCTTTCCGTTCTGCCTCTTTCCGTTCTGCCTCTTTCTGGTTCTGCCTCTTTCTGGTTCTGCCTCTTTCTGGTTCTGCCTCTTTCTGGTTCTGGCTCTTCTCTGTGGTCTCTGTGTTCTCTGTGTTTATTTTTTCTGGGTGTTTCCCAGAGGAATAAACACAGAGAACACAGAGACCACAGAGAAGAAGCAGAGGCAGAAGCAGAGGCAGAGGCAGAAGCAGAAGAACCAGAAAGAAGAGAAGAGAAGAGAAGAGAAGAGAGGAGAAGGAGGGGGCTGCCGAGGTCGGCATGGTGGTTGCCTCCTGGCGGACGCGCCCGGATGGCTGCGGGCATCGCCAGATCTGGGTAGCATGCGCCGCGCATGGCCCTCGCGTTCTCCAGGTCGCTGCGCTCGCTGGGCAGTGAGCGACTCCGCGTCGCCGCGGTGACGGCGGTCGGTGCGGCGCTGCTGCTGGTCGCTTGGGGCGCGTGGTTCGGCTTCGGCCGGGTCGCGCTGGTTGCAGCCAGCACGACGGCGCGCACGGTCGTCGATCGCGCGGCCTATCCGGTCACCACGCCGGTCGCGGGTCGCGTCGCGGCGGTCGCGGTCGTGCTCGGCCAGGCGGTTCACCGCGGCGATGAGCTGGTGCGCCTCGACGCGACCGACGAACGAGCGGCGCTGAGCCGTGCCCAGGCCCGGCGCGACGCCTTGCAACGCGAGGTCGCCGCGATCGACGAACAGCTGGCCGCCACGTCGGCCGCCGGCGCGAAGGCCGAGGAACGCGACGTGGCGGCGGTCGCCGAAGAGGCCGCGCGCCGCAGCGAACTCGCCTTGGTCGAATCGCACGCCCGCGCCGAGCGCAACCGCCTCGAGCCGTTGCGCGGCCAGGGCATCCTGTCCGAGGCGCGCATCGCCGAGGCCCAGGCCGCGGTCGAGATGGCGGTGCAGGTGCTCGCGACGTTCGACCAGACGCGCGTGCGGCAGCAGAGCGAACGCGAACTCGCGAGCGCCGAGCGCGCCGCGGCGGCCGCCGAGCTGCGCCAGCGCCGCGCGCGGCTCGCCAGCGAACAGGACCAGCTCGCCGCCGACCTCGAGCAGTTCGCGGCCGCGCTCGCGCGGCGCACGATCCGCGCGCCGGCCGACGGCACGCTCAGCGCGCTCGGGCCGCGCGTCGAAGGCGCCTGGCTCGACGCGGGCGCCGAGGTCGCGACCGTCGTCGCCGAAGGTTCGCTGACGGTCGTCGCGCACTTCCCCGCCGCGGCGATCGGGCGCGTCGCCACCGGCGCGCCAGGTCGCCTCCGCCTCGACGCGTTCCCGTCGGCGCGCTACGGCTCGTTGCCGGTGCACGTCGCGCGGATCGGCCGCGAGATCGTCGACGGCGCGGTCGCCGTCGAGCTCGACCTCGATGCCGCCGCCAGCGCGCCGATGCCGCTGCAGCACGGCCTGGTCGGCAACGTCGAGATCGACACCGAAGACGTCACGCCGTGGCAGCTGCTGATGCACCACATCGGCTGGTCGCGCGAGGCGCGCCGATGAGCGCGGCCGACGGCCGGCGACGCCACGCGCCGGAGGTGCTGCAGACCTCGGCGATGGACTGCGGGCCGGCGACGCTCAAGGCGCTGCTCGGCGGCTTCGGCATCGCGGTCGACTACACGCGCATCCGCGAGCTGTGCCAGACCGAGGTCGACGGCACGTCGATCGACACGCTCGAACGCGTCGCCCGCGCCTTCGGCCTCGACGCGCGCCAGGTGCTGGTGCCGCTCGACCACCTCGACGATCCGCGCGCCCAGTTGCCGGCGATCGTCGTCACACGGCTGCCCGGCGGTGAACACCACTTCGTGCTCGCGTGGCGGACGAGTTGGAATGGCGCCGTCGAGGTGATGGATCCGGACGGCGGCCGCCGTCGCGTGCCGCGCCGCGCGTTCCGCCGGCTGGTCAGCGTCCACCACGCGCCGATGCCGACCGCGACGTGGCGCGCCTGGGCCGCGCGGCCGGTGTTCACCGACCGCCTCGCGGAACGCCTGGCGCGACTCGGGGCGACGCCCGCCGCCGCGCGCGAACGGGTCGCCGCCGCACTCGCGGCCGGTGGCTGGCGACCGCTGGCCGCGCTCGACGCCAGCGTCCGCCTGGTGCAGGCGCTGCAGCGTTCCGGCGGCGTGCGCGCCGGCGAGGCGGCGCTGCGGCTCGTCGATACGTTCGCCGCGCAGGCGAGCAGCGCCGCCGGCGCGACCACGATCCCCGCCGAGTACTGGGACGTGCGGCCGGCGGCCCCTGGTGACGAACCGGCGACCGTGGTCGTGCGCGGCGCGGTGATGGTGCGCGTCGCCGGCCGCCTGGCCGGCGAGGTCGAGGCAGCCGGCCCCGTGCCACCCACAGCCGATGCGCCGCGACTGCGCCCCGCGTTGCCCGCCGCGCTGCAGGCCGTCGGCGAACCGGCGCCGAGCCGCGACACGATCGTCGCGCACTGGCGCCGCGCGGTGCTCGAGGACGGCAAGGGTTCGGTGGCGCTGCTCGCGACCGCGCTGCTGGTCGCCGCGATCGCCGTCATGGTGCAGGCCCTGCTGCTGCGCGGCCTGGTCGACGTCGCCGGTTCGCTGGCACTGCCCGAACAACGCTTCGCGGCGCTGCTCGCGACCGGCGCGTTCCTGGTCGCCGCCGCGGCAATCGAGATCCCGCTGGCGCTCGGCCTGCTGCGCCTCGGCCGCCGCGTCGAAGCACGACTGCGCATCGCCCTGCAGAGCAAACTGGCGCGCGTCACCGATGCCGCCCTGCAGGGCCGCCCCACCTCGGATCTCGCCGAACGCGCCCACGCGCTGGCGATGCTGCGCGGAGGCGTCACGCTGGCGGGTCGCGGCCTGCGCAGCCTCAGCCAGCTGCTGCTGACGGCCGCCGGCCTGCTCTGGCTCGATCCCGCCTGCTGGCTGCCGCTGCTCGCGACCACGGTGGCCGCGGTGCTGCTGCCGTGGACCAGCCAGCGGCTGCTGCGCGAGCGCGAACTGCGCACGCGCGTCGTCCGCGGCACGCTCGCCAGGTTCTACCTCGACGCGCTGTGCGGCCTGCTGCCGTCGCGCACCCACGGCGCCGGTCCGGCCCTGCGCCGCGCGCACGAGAGCCTGCTGGTCGGCTGGGTGCGCAGCGGCCGTGCCCTGCTGTCGGGAACGATCCTGGCCGGCGCGCTGCAGGGCGCCGTCGGCCTGGCGCTGGTCGTCTGGCTGCTCGGTGGCCATCTCGCGCGCGAGGGCGAGGGCGGCGGCATCCTGCTGTTCGCCTGGTGGGCGATGGGCCTGCTGTCGCTGGGTGAGGACCTCGCCCAGACCGCCGCGCAGTTGCCGGGTCTGCGCAACGCCTCGCTGCGCGTGCTCGAGACGCTGACGGCGCAGGAAGAGCCGACCGCGACGTCGCCCATCGCGGTCGCCGCGGCAACCGCGCCCGACCCTGACGCAGCCGAACTGGCGACCCGGATCCACCTGCGCGCGGCGGGCTCGGTCGCGGCGCTGCCGACGCTGGCACCGCACGCCGACGCGTCCGGCGCGGCCTCGACCGAGCGTGGCGTCGCCCTCCGCTGGGCCGGCTTCGGCGTGGTCCTCGGCGGCCACCCGGTGCTGACCGACGTCGCGCTCGACATCGCCGCCGGCGAGCACGTCGCGATCGTCGGCCGTTCGGGCGCCGGCAAGTCGACCCTGGTCGGCACGCTGCTCGGCTGGCATCGCGGCAGCGGCGAACTGCTCGTCGACGGGCGCGCGCTCACCGGCGCGCACCTCGCCGCGCTGCGCGCCGCGACCGCGTGGGTCGATCCGAGCGTGCGCCTGTGGAACCAGAGCCTGCTGGCCAACGTGCAATACGGCAACCGCGCCGCGCTCGGCGACGTCGGCGTGGCGCTGCGCGCCGCCGACCTGCTCGACCTGATCGAACGACTGCCCGACGGCCTGCAGTCGCGGCTCGGCGAAGCCGGGGGTTCGCTGTCGGGTGGCGAAGGCCAGCGCGTGCGCCACGCCCGCGCCCTGCTGCGCCAGGGCGTGCGGCTGGTGCTGCTCGACGAACCGTTCCGCGGCCTCGACCACGGCCAGCGCGCGGCGTTCCTCGCCCGCGCCCGCGCCCATTGGCGCCATGCGACGCTGCTCTGCGTCACCCACGACCTCGCCGAGACGCGGTCGTTCGATCGCGTCCTCGTCGTCGAGGGTGGCCGGGTCGCCGAGGACGGTGCGCCGGCCGCGCTGTGCGCGCGACCCGGTTCGCGCTACGCGGCGCTGCTCGCCGAGGACCAGCGCGTGCGCGACGAGGTCTGGGGCGATCCGATCTGGCGCCGTCTGCACGTTCGCGACGGGCACGTCGGCGAGGAGGCGGCGGAATGAGCGACGCCGGCCTGCTCTGGCCGCACGCGCGGCTCGGCGAAGCCGCGGCGCAGGTGTGCGCGGCGGCTGGCCTCGGCCACGTCGCCACGGCCGCGGCACCGCCACCGCACGGCATGTCGCCGCGCGAGCAGGACGCGTGGTGGCAGGCGCTGCTGCAAGCGGCGGAGCTCGAAGCCGAGCCGATCGCCTGCAGCCATGCGGCAACCGAGGCGTTCGTCGCCAGCGGCGGTCCGGCGCTGGTCGCCGCCGCGGCACCGCCGGATCAGGAACGGCGCTACCTCGCGATCCTCGGCGCGCGCCTCGGTCGTGTCGCGATCCTGACGCCGGCCGGCGACGTGCAGCGGCTGCGGCCCGCGGACCTGCGCGGCCTGCTCTTGGCCGCGAGCGTAGCGGTCGTCGCGGCGCCGTTCGACGCGCTGCTAGACCAGGCGGAGCTGCGCGGCGCCGCGCGCACGCGCGCCCGCGACTGCCTGCTGTCCGATCGGCTCGGTGACACGCCGCTGCCGGCCGCCTGGCTGCTGCGCCTGTCGCCGGCGGCGGCCGCGCGACGGCACCTCGCCCGGATGCACCTGGCGCGCCGCGCCGCGGCACTGGTCGTGCTCAACCTCGCGATCACCGCCGCATTTGCCGCGGCCTGGGTCGCGCTCGGCCGCGGCGCGTTGACCGGCCGCGTCGAGTTCGGCTGGTTCGCGGCGTTCGCGCTGCTGTTCGCGACCATCCTGCCGCTGCGCTGGCTGCAGCGCTGGCTCGAAGGTCTGACCGCGCTGGACCTCGGCGCGCGGCTGAAGCGCCGGCTGTTGCTCGGCTCGCTGCGCGTCGACCC
>CAYMRG010000046.1:0-15891 GCA_964392555.1 uncultured candidatus Brocadiaceae bacterium | reverse complement strand
GATGACCAGCTTTGTGCGCATCGTGGTGGTCCTGTCGTTGCTGCGCACCGCGCTGCGGTAGACGTAGTGCTGCGCGTTGCGGATGGTCGTCACCGGCACGTGGATGCCGACGTTGCGCGCCGAGCGCAGCGCCAGCACCTGGCAGACCGTGATCGACATGTCCGACTCGCGCGCGAACGGACGATAGCGCCAGCCGCCCTCGGCGTTCTGCGAGTCGACGATCAGGTCGACCGAGCGCTGCAGCACCTGCTTGACGTCGGGCCGCGCGACCATGCCGTAGATCTCGGCGAGGAACAGCGTGGCGAACGCGTGGCTGTACATGCGCGTGCCGTTGGCCGTGATCTGGCCGTCGTCCTGCGAGCACGACAGCACGAAGTCGAGGCCGCGGTGCAGCACGTCGCCGTACTTGCCGCGGTCCGGCAGGTGGCCGCCGGCGAGGAAGCTCATCAGGGCCAGCGCGGTCACGCCGACGTGCGGCAGCGGCCGGTCGTCGAGCGCTTCGTAGTTGGTGTTGAGCTTGTAGCCGACCAGCTCGGCCCAGTAGCCGTCCGGGTTCTGGTGGTCCTTGAGCCACTCGAGGCCGCGGTCGACGGCGACGCGCAGCGGCTCGTCGATCAGCGTCTCGGCGCTGGCGCTGTGCCGCAGGACCTCCTGGGCGGTCGCGGTCGCCGGCCAGACGGCGGCGGTGGTCAGCAGGAGCAGCGCGAAGCGGGTCGATGGTTGGCTCGGCATGGCGATCACTTGGGCTGGTTGGCACCCATCAGCAACAGGCTGTCGGCATAGGCGATGACCGTGTACGGCCCGACCGCGCTCATGCCCGACGTGCTGCGCGGCAGCGCCAGCCGCACGTAGCGGGCGCCGTCGGCCAGCGCCCCGGTGCGGCCGTCGAACCGTACGGCGTAGAGACGGCAGGCGCCGTGGCGCAGCGGCCGGGCGCAGAACGTCACGAAGTCGGGGCCGAACTGCGGTTGCAGTTCGATCGCGCCGTCTTCGCTGCCGAGCGCGACCTCGAACGGGGGGCGATCGCCGTCGACCGGCAGGCAGACGACGCGCCGGACCGGCGCGACCGGCACGCCGGCGTCGGCGAAGGCGAGGATCGGCGGCGCGGGGTTGTCGAGCGTCGTGCGCAGCCAGTTCAGCGGCTGCGCCTGGGCGCCGAGCGGCAGCGACCGCAGCTCGCGGCCGTCGGCTGCGGCCAGCACCACGGCGCGCCCGGCGTCGCGGTCGCGGGTCTCCGCGAGCACCACCTGGCTGCCGCGGCAGGCCGCCATGCGCAGCTGGGCGCCGGCGGTGCCGCGCCAGGTCCACGCCACGGTGCCGTCGCCGGCGATGGCGAGCAGGCGCGGCGACTGGTCCTCGCCGACGTCGTCGAGCGGCAGGTAGATGCGGTCGCGGTCGGCCGCCAGGTCCTGCGGGAAGATGCGGCTGCCGACCAGGTCGGCGTCGATCGGCGCCTGCGCGCGCAGCGTGTCGCCGGTCAACCGGATGGTCGCGCGCGTGCGGCCGTTGACCGGGTCGATGCGTTCGAAGACGAGACCGCCGTCGTCGGTCGCGCCCAGCAGCAGCAGCTCGCCGGCGATCGCCTTCGGCTGGACGTGGGGTGTCTCGCCGAACAGCGGTCGCACGAACAGCACGGTGCCGGTCAGCGGTTCGATGCCGTAGAGCTCGGCGGTCGCGGCGGCCGACGCGGCCATGCCGACGACGTGCAGCACGCCGGCCTGCACGCCGAGGTTCTCGAAGTTGCGCGGCTGCGGCGTGGTCAATTCCCAGCGCGGCGTGCCGCTGCGCAGGTCGACCGCGAACACGCGCGAGTTGTCGGGCACGATCAGCGTCCGGTCGCAGACGACCAGTTGCTCGGCGTAGCGGATCGGTGTCGTGAACAGCGTCGGTTTGACGGCCGCCGCGGCGTGCACGTCGATCGCGCACAGCTGGTCGTCGTTCTGCACGAACAGCGGTTCGTCGGCGGCGCGCGGGAAGCCGGGGGCGCCGAGCACCGGCACCGGGACGTAGGCGTCGCGTGGCGAGCCGGGCTGGATCCGCGCCACCTGGCGCTCGGGCACGCCGAGCGTCGCCGCCGGCGCGGCGCCGTCCGCCGCGTCACCGAGCTCGCCGCGCAGCCGCGCGATCACCGCGCCGTAGTCGGCGCCGCGGTCGTCGGGCCAGTCCGAGGCGGCGCCGGCGAACGCCTGTAGCCGCGCGAGCATCGCCGCGGCCAGCGGGCGGTTGCCGCGCAACACCGCCGCGGCGGCGACCCGCCGCAGGATGCCGGGGGTCGGCTCGCCGTTGCGCTGGTCGTGCAGCAGCACGTCGCAGGCCATGGCCAGGTCGCCGTCGGCGACCGACCGGTCGAGCAGGCGCAGGCGCGCGGTCGTCGCTGCCGTGCTGTTGGGGAAGTGGGCGCTGACCGCGGCCAGCGCCGTCGGGTCGTTGCCGGCCGCGGCCAACGCCTGCGCGGCGCGCGCGGCGATCGGCGCGTAGACGTCGGCGCCGTGCCGGCGCACCAGTTCCGCGATCGCGGCCTCGCCGGCCGCGGCGGCCGTGCGGTCGGCGAGCACCAGGTCGGGGAAGTCCTCGAGCAGCCGCTGCCAGGTGGCGACGGCCTCGGCGGGCGGCAGGTCGGGCGACGTGGCGAGCTGCCAGGCGACGTAGGCGCGCACCGGCAGGCCGTCGCCGATCGGCACGCTGCCGGTCGGCGCCTCGCGCGCGAGCCGTTCGAGCTCGGTGCGGTAGCTGGCGTTGGCGCCGGCGCCGCGCTCGAGGTCCAGCAGCCGCATCTGCACCGTGATCCAGCTGGCCTGGTCGGGCGCGGTGTCGCGCGCTTCGACCAGCGCGGCGCGCGCACCGGCGTCGCCGCTGCGCTGCGCGCCGTCGGCGGCCGCCAGCGCGGTCTCGAACAGTTCGCGCTGCAGCGTCGCGCGCACCGGATGCTGCGGCGTGTAGCCGCGGCGGATGCAGGCCTCGAGGCCGCGGCGGTAGAGGTCGCGGACCGCCGCGCGCTGGTCGCCGGCCTCGCCAGAGGGCAGCAGGGCGGCGCGCAACGTCGCCAGCCGCAGGATCGCCGCCGGATCGTCGGGCGACGCGGCGAGCCGCTGCTCGACGCGCTCGCGCAGCGCCGCGGCGTCGAGCGCGACCGCCATCGCCTGCTGCCGCAGCGACACCAGGATGCCGTCGACGAACAGCAGGTTGCCCGGCAGGCAGCGGGGCAGCGGCACCTGTTCGCCCGGCGGCACCGGGTTGCCGTCGCGGTCGAAGCCGACGACCTGGTCGACGCGCGCGAACCAGATCCGATCGCCGGCGATCGCCGGGCGCGGCGCGAGCCGGGCGTCGCCGCGGTCGCGCAGCCGGTCGATCGCGACCAGCTGGCGGACCTCGGCCTTGCCGCTGCCGATCGCGGCACCCGGCCGCGCCTTGACCGCGACCGCGCCGTAGCCGGTCAGCACGAACTCGTGGCCGAACGTGCCGGCGAGCCAGCGGACGTGGTTCGCCAGCCCGGCGACCGGCGCGTCGGCCGGCAGCCGCCACAGCTCGCGGCCGGTCTCGGCATCGAGGCCGAGCGCGAACTGCGAGTCGAGCGGGGTCGCGCAGACGACGCCGTCGGCGACGACCGGCGCGTTGTTGGCGAAGTAGACGACGCGATCCTGCTGGTTGTGCATCGCCGTCAGCGGCATCTGCACGACGTCGTAGGCGGTGATCCAGCGCACGTCGCCGGTCGCCAGGTCGAGCGCGTAGGCGACGCCGAGGTTGCTCGAGCCGTAGAGCACGCCGGCGTGCACCGAGAGCGGCGACGCCGCGAACTCGAGCCGGGCGTTGCCGAACATGTTGACGTCCTGCTGGCTGCTGCAGACCAGCCGGCGCCAGCGGGTCTGGCCGGTGGCCAGGTCGTACGCCGCGACGGCGAACGCGATCGCGCCGGCGCGGTCGTGGACGGGGGCGTAGACCGTGTCGCCGAGCACCAGCGGCGGGCCGCAGGAGTCGTGGCCGCGGAAGCGCCGGGTGCGCGGGCCGTCGAGCGAATCGAAGTGCGACCAGATCGGCTTGCCGGTGCTGCGCGTGAACGCGAACAGCCGGCGCATCGGGATCTTGCTGAGGATCCGGTAGTTGCCCTGGAACTCGACGTTGACCGAGTTCTCCGGCACCTGCAGCGCGGCGACGACGGTGTCGCCGCCGCACGCCGCGGCCAGCACCAGATCGGGGTTGATCTGGTCCTCGTAGTCGCGCAGGTCGCGCACGCCGGCGTCGCGCAGCGGGGCCGGCGACGCCCAGGCCAGCGACGTGCGCAGCGGATCGAACGCCAGCAGCTCGCGGCCGGTCGCGACGTAGATGCCGTCGAGGTCGCCGACCGGGAACATCGCGTAGAGCGCGCTCTCGCGGCGGCGGAAGCCGGGCGCGCCGACTTCCTCGAGCCACGGCGTGCGCGGGTGGCCGGCGAGCGGCGCCATCGGCAGGGTGCCGTCGCGGCCGCCGTTGTAGCCGGCGTAGGTCGGCGAGTCGTTGGCTTCGGGCAGCACGGCCAGCACGTCGCCGAGGTCCGGCGGCAGCTCGTGGTCGCGGTCGCGGGCGCGCGCGGCGCTCGGCTGCACCAGCACGGTCGCGGCGCTGAGCCGCGCGAACAGCCGCCGTTCCTCGCTGCTGCCGAGCGCGGCCGCGTCGAGCGCCCTGCGGAAGTGCCCGGCCGCGGCGACGCCGTCGCCGGCTTCGAGGGCGAGGTCGCCGAGCCGCGTGCGCGCGGCGCGGCCGAGGTCGGCCGCCGGAAAACGCTGCGCCAGCAGCTCGAGCTGTTCGGTCGTCAGGCTCGGCAGCGGCCGGGTCGCGAGTTCGCCGGCGTCGCGCGCGACCAGGTCGCGGTAGGCGGCCTGGCCGCCCGGCGTCAGGTTGGCCAGCGCGAGCACGACCGCGAGCCGCATGCCGACGAAGCGCCCGCGCGCGACCGGCAGCACGCCGCCGCGATCGCGCTGCAGCAGCCGCTGCAGACGTTCGACGGCGGCGCGGTTCTCGCCGTCGCGCAGTTCGCCGAGCGCCAGCTCGAAGTCGTGGATGTCGTCCTGCGATCGCCGCAGCGAGAACAGGTTGTCGTCCTGCCCGGTCTCGAAGTCGACCGGCGTCGGCACCGCGCGCTCGGGCGCTTCCTGGGCCGGCAGGCCGGCGCCGCCGAGGGCGGCCGCGAGCAGGGCCGCGCACGGGCGGCGCCACGGCGATCCGCGCTTGGTTCGGGTGGGCATGCTCGGAGGTTGCATCGGAAGAATCGCCGCGCCGGCTGGGCGCGAACTGCCGCCAATGTCGGTCAAACCGCGCACCGGCTGCAAGCCCGGGGTCGGCATCTCACACCAACCGGGCGCGTTTGCGCAGCAGCCATTCGGCGGCGAGCACGGCCAGTACGGCCAGCAGCGACCACAGACTGTCCCAAGCTGGTCGCGTCTGCGTGTCCTCGCGGCTCTCGACGGCCCGCCGGCTGCGCAGGTCGTCGGCGAGCTGGGCGGCGTCGCTGAGGAAGACGTAGCGGCCGCTGTCGTCGCTGCCGTGGCTGGCGGCGGCGATCCGGCGCAGGCCTTCGGCGTCCTGGCTGGAGTCGGCGAGTTCCTTGTCGGGAACCTTGACCAGCACGTCCTCGCGCGCGAGCACCGCGTCGTCCTTGTTCTGGTTGGCGAAGACCAGGAAGCTGAAGGCGCCCGGGTCGGCCATCGTGAAGGTCGCCGTGTAGGTGCCCGGCTCGCCGGGCACGGCGCGCACCGCGCGCTTCTCCAGGTTGCCGCGGCTGTCGCGCAGGAACACCGTCTGGTCGGCCATCACCGTCGGCTGCAGCTCGGCGTCGAGCAGCCGCAGCTGCACGCGCACCTTGTCGCCAGTGTCGACCAGGCTGCGATCGAGCGTCAGCTCGACCAGTGCCGAGCGGCGTTGCAGGCGGCCCTGCGCGAGGTAGCGGACGACGTTGCGCCAGAAGGTGTCCTGGTAGGCGTCGCCGTACGGATTGCGCCAGCGCCAGGTCTCGTCGGTGGCCATGAAGAACGTCCGACCGCGCGGGTAGTCGCTGGCGACGGCGATCGGCCGCTTGCCGTAGGTGTTGGCGTCGAACGGGTGGCGCAGCAGCACGGTCGCGCCCGGCTTGGCGCGCTGCACCGGGTAGTAGACCTCGAACGCCGGCAGGCCGTCTTCCCAGAGCCGGCGGTTGAACGCCGTGTCGCGCTGCAGCAGCAGGATGTCGTGCGGCTGCAGCGGGTTCTCGAGGATCGGCCGGAACTTCGTCGCGCGATCGGCCGGGTGCTGGGCGAGCCAGGTCTGGTCCTCGAGCACGACCGGCAGCAGGTCCTGCACCGGCGTGTTGCGGTAGCGTTCGGGCATCGCCGCGTCGCCGTAGAGGAAGCCGACGCCGCCGCCGGCTTCGGTGAAGCGGACCAGCATCTCGAGCCACTGCCGCAGGCCTTCCTCGCTGCCGGCGATCCGCTCGGGCGGCACGTCGCCGAGCAGCACCACGTGGTAGGCGCGCAGCTCCTCCTCGGAGCGCGGCAGCGCGCGCAGCGGCGGCTCGTCCTTCGAGTGTTCCTGCTCGAACCGCGGGCTCGCGTCGAACAGGTAGGTCTGCACCTCGATGCTCGGGTCGACGCGCTTCAGCGCGTTCTTGACGTAGCGGTACTCCCAGCGCGGCAGGTCCTCGACGTAGAGCACGCGGATCTTCTCGTCGTTGACGCGCAGGAAGCGGATGTCCTCGTTGTCGTCGACCTGGCTCTCGTCGGGCAGCGCCTGCAGCGCGAACTTCAGCGTCCAGTCGCCGGCGTCGGCGAAGGCGTGGACGACGCGCACGCGCAGCGGTTCGCCGTCGGCGGGCAGGTCGACCTTCTGCACCTCGAGCAGCTGCGAGGGGCCGCCGTCGCGTGCGCCGTGCAGTTCGACCTGCGTGCGCTGGCCGCGCAGGCCGTCGGCGCGCACCGTGACGTCGAAGCCGACCTGTTCCTCGCGCAGCGCCTCCTTGGGGCCGGGCGGACCGACGATCCAGGCGTTGCGCGGCGGCTCGGGATCGCCGACGCCGATCGTGTGCACGGCGATGCCGCGCAGCGCGTAGGCGCGCGCCACCTCGATCGGATCGAGGCCGGCGTTGTTGCGGCCGTCCGAGACCAGGATCACGGCGTCGACGTTGCTGCCCGAGATCGCGGCGAGGTGCAGGTCGAGCGCGTCGCCGAGCGCGGTGCGGTTGCCGTGGCCGGTCAGCTCGCTGAGGTCGCGGATCGCGACCGGCTTGCGCTGGTTGCGGAACAGGCGCAGGTCGTGGTCCTGGCGCAGCTTCGCCAGCAACCCGTCGGGCCGTTCGAGCACCGCGCGGACCAGGTCCTGCCGGGTCGCGGTGCCGAGGTCGGTGACGCCGCTCAGCGCCTGCAGCGCCGCCTGCTGCGCCTCGTCCGGGTAGCGGTCGCGACGCGCCATGCTGGCGCTGTCGTCGATCAGCACGTGGACCTGGTTCTTGGTCTTGCGGTAGGTGGTGGTCTCCCACGCCGGCTGGAACAGCAGCACGCAGCACAGCAGGATCGCGACGAAGCGCAGGCTCGCCAGCACGATCCGCGTGCGCGGTTCGATGCGCTTCAGCCCGGTGTAGGCCCAGTAGGCGAACAGCGCCGCGCCGGGCACGATCACCAGCGCCAGCACCCACAGCGGCGGCAGCTGCAGGAAGCGGAACGTCTGCTCGACGTAGGTCGCGGCTTCACCGGCACCCGGATCCGGTGGCGTGACCGCCGGCCCCGGCGTGGTGGCGGGTTCCTGCGGCAGGAGATGGATCGGCAGGACAACCATCGGTCAACTCCGGCGGGCGGAGACGAAGCGCGCCAGCGCCGCCTCGCCCAGCACGAACAGCAGGGTCGCCAGCAGCAGCGTCGGGCCGAGATCGCTGCGGTCCGCGCCGTCGTCGGCGGTGACGGTGGCCGGCAGCGTCGTCAGGATGCGCGGCAGGCCGAGCGCCTGCCGGGCCTCGTCGTGGGCCGGGTAGCGCAGCTCGCCTTCCTCGGGATCGACGTTGACCGCGAACGGCAGCGACAGCGGCTCCTTGCCGGCCTCGCGGTCGAGCTGCAGGTCGAAGACGTAGAAGCCGGCGACGGTCGTGTCGGTGTAGGGCGGCAGGCGGAAGCGGCCGCCGGGCAGCGCCTCGGCGTCCTCGGCGAGCGGGATCTTGCCGCCGCCATCGCGCTCGGGGCGCTGCAGCTCGAGGTTCTCGGGCCGCGCCGGCAGCGAGCACGACAGCTCGGCGCCGACCGTCGCCGCGAACGGGTCGCTGGCCGGCAGCGCCAGCCACTTGACCAGGCCGTGCAGCAGCGGGAACGCGACCATCGGGTCGTCGAGGCGGTTCCAGCGGTCGGGCCGGAACTCCGACGCGATCGCCGAGGTCAGGAACACGGCCTTGCCCTCGCCGAACGCCTTCGTCACCAGCAGCGGGCTCTGGTCGCCGTCGTCGAGCCGCGCCGGCACCTGGGCCGCCGGGTCGAGCGAGCCGGGCGCCAGCGGCAGCCAGCGCCAGACCGGGATCGCCTGGAAGACCTCGCGGTAGATCTCCTCCTCGAACTCGCGGAACAGCGGGTGCTCCGGCATCGCCAGCACCGGCGCGCGCGCCGTCGAACTGCCGACCTGGCCGCCGGTGGCCGGCAGCAGCCGCATCGGCATCGGTCCCGCGCCGGCGGCGTAGAGGTGCAGGTTGTAGCTCTCGACGTCGGCCTGTTCGCCGAACGCGACCAGCACGCCGCGGCCGGCCTGCAGCGCCTCGCCCAGCGCCGTCGCGGCGCGCTGGTTGATGCGCTCGACGTCGGCGAGCACCGTGACGTCGTAGTTCTTCGGCGAGACCTGGCCGCCGAGCAGCGCCAGCGGCGGCCGCGCCTCGACCGCGAACGTCGGCAGCGCGGCCGGATCCGGGTCGAGGATGCGCTGCCAGACCCAGGCGTAGGCGCGCGCCGGGTCGCCGTCGGCGGCGCCGTCGACCAGCAGCACGCGGACGCGGTCGCGGACCTCGAGCGTGGCGAAGCGTTCGTCGTCGACCTCGAGCGCGTCGCTCTGCAGGCTGGCGCGCAGCCGCCGGCGGCCGGGTTCGCGGAACGTCACCTGGAACTCGGCCTCGGCCTCGGTGCCGGCCGGCACCTCGACGACGCGCCGGGTCGGCTCGCCGCCGTCGATCTCCAGCGTGACCTCGCAGCGCGCCGCGCCCAGGCCGCGGTTCTTCAGCGTCGCGACCACGGTGACCGGCGTGCGCAGGACGGCGCACGGCTGCTCGATGCGCAGCGCGGTGATCTGGGTGTTGTCGGTGACGCCGCCGGTGTGCTGTTCGGCCAGCGGGCCGACGTCGATGCAGTGCAGCTGGGTGCCGGCGCGCTTCTGCAGCCGTTCGAACTGGTCCCGCAGCGTGTCGGCGAGTTCGGGGCCCTGCGCCTTGCCCGGTTCGCTCCACGCCTTGCCGAGCGCGCGCTGCTGCAGGTCGGTGAAGACGTAGACCTGCACGTCGCTGTCGCCGCTCGACTCGACCGCCTCGGCGACCTGCTGCATCGCGGTGGTGAGGTCGCCGGCACCGTGTTCGGGGCGCTGCATGCCGAGCCACTGGTTGCGCAGCGTGCCGAGGTCGAGGTCGCCGCGGACCAGGAAGCGCGGCCGCACGCCGGCCAGCACCAGCGTGACCTTGTCGGTGCGGTTGGGGTTCTGCTCGAAGCGGTCGACCAGCCGGCCGACCATCGTCCGCGCGCGGTCGAACGGGCTCGGCGCGCCGTCGGGGTGCACCGCCATGCTGTAGCTGCCGTCGACGACCAGCACGTGGTGGACCAGGCCGCCGCCCGACAGCAGGCCCGCGGCGCTGTTCAGCAGCGGCCGCGCCACCGCGAGCGCCAGCAGCACCGGCACGAGGCAGCGCAGCAGCAGCAGCAGCAGGTTCTCGTTGCGCAGCCGGTTGCGCTGCTTCTGGTAGGCGCGCAGCAGGAACTCCATCGCCGCCCACGGCCGCTTCTTGTGGCGCTGCCGGTTCAGCAGGTGGATGACCAGCGGGACCGTGAACAGGGCCGCGCCGGCCAACAACGCTGGGTTCGTGAACGACACGCTACTTGCGCCGCTTGGTGCGCGCGGTGCGCGCGCTCAGGTAGGAGGTCAGCACGACGTCGAGCGGCGTGTCGTTGGTGACGCGCACGTAGTCGATGCGCTGGCCGAGGCAGCCCTTCTTGATCGTCTCGGCGAAGCCCTGGATCTCGGCGAGGTAGGCGTCGCGCAGCGACTTCGGGTCGCACAGCAGCTCGGGGTACTGCTCGAGCCCCTGGAACAGCGTCATGCGTTCGAACGGGAACTCCAGCTCGTCGCGGTCGAAGACGTGGAAGACGACGATGTCGTGGCCGCGGCTGGCGATCTCGCGCAGACCCTTCAGCACGTCGTCCGGCGCGTCGAACAGGTCGCTGAAGATCAGCACCATGCCGCGCTGGCGGAGCTGGCTCGCCAGCTCGTGCAGCACCGCGCCGACCTTGGTCTTCTGCTGGCGCGTCTTCGCCTGCTCGAGCGCCGCGAACAGGTTGCCGAGCCCGGCGCGCGTGTTGGACGGCGGCACCTGCCGCGCGACCTTCTCGTCGAACAGCGTCAGCCCGACCGCGTCGGCCTGCTGCTGGATCAGGAAGGCCAACGACGCGCACGCGGTCGCCGAGTAGTCGAACTTCGCCATGCCGCCGTCGTGCGCGTAGTTCATCGACTCGCTCTGGTCGAGGAACAGGTGCGCGCGGAGGTTGGTCTCCTCCTCGTACTGTTTGACGACGAAGCGGTCGGCCTTGCCGAAGATCTTCCAGTCGAGGTGGCGCAGGTCGTCGCCGGGCACATACTCGCGGTGCTGCGCGAACTCGACCGAGAAGCCGCGGTACGGCGACTTGTGCATGCCGGTGACGAAGCCCTCGACGACCAGGCGCGCGCGCAGCTCGAGCCGCGCCACCTTGTCGATGACGTGCGGGTCGAGGTAGTTGGTCGGGATGCCGGTCATGCGCGGACTCCCGGCCTCACGAGCCGCCCGCGACGACCTTCGGCAGCTTGCCGTCGGCCAGCACGGCGCTCTCGTTCGGCTGGATCTCGTCGAGCAGCCGTTCGACGACCTTGTCGGTCGTGATGCCCTCGGCCTCGGCGCCGAAGCTCGTGATCAGGCGGTGGCGCAGCACCGGCTTGGCGACCGCGCGCACGTCCTCGGCCGAGACGTAGAAGCGGCCCTGCAGCAGCGCGTGCGCCTTGGCGCCGAGCACGAGGTTCTGGCTGGCGCGCGGGCCCGCACCCCATTGCAGCCACTCCTTGACCCAGGCCGGTGCCTCGGCGGTCGTGAGCCGCGTCTGCCGCGTCAGCCGCAGCGCGTAGTCGAGCACGGCATCGCTGATCGGCACGCGCCGGACGATCGCCTGCAGCTCGAAGATCTCCTCGGCGCCGAGCACCGCCTTGATGTCGGTCGAGCGGTCCTCGGTCGTGCGCCGCAGGATCTCGCGTTCCTCCGCGGCGGTCGGGTAGTCGACCTTGACCATGAACATGAAGCGGTCGAGCTGCGCCTCGGGCAGCGGGTAGGTGCCTTCCTGTTCGATCGGGTTCTGCGTCGCCAGCACGAAGAACGGCTTCTGCAGCGCGTGCCGCTGGCCGCCGACCGTGACCTGGTATTCCTGCATCGCCTCGAGCAGCGCCGCCTGCGTCTTGGGCGGCGTGCGGTTGATCTCGTCGGCCAGGATCACGTTGGCGAACACGGGGCCCGGCAGGAACTTGAACTCGCGCCGCCCGGTGGCGCGGTCCTCCTGGATGACCTCGGTGCCGGTGATGTCGCTCGGCATCAGGTCCGGCGTGAACTGGATGCGGTTGAACGACAGCGACAGCACCTTCGCCAGCGTCGAGATCAGCAGCGTCTTGGCGAGGCCTGGCACGCCGATCAGGAGGCAGTGGCCGCGGCAGAACAGCGCCATGAACAGCTCGTCGACGACGTGGTCCTGGCCGACGATCACCTTGCGGATCTCGTCCTTCATCGAGGCGTAGGCCTTGCGCAGCTTCTCGACTTGCTGCAGGTCCTGCTGGGAAGGTTGGTTCTGGCTCATGATCTTGCGGTGAGGGGGCGGACGGACGGCGCGCGGCGCCGGTGGCGCCGCGCTGGCGATGCTACGGGGCGACGGCCGGGGCGGCGAGTGGCCGCTGCGGGAGTCGTTGCGGGAGTCGGTTTGGGAGTCGGACGGCGGTCACGGACGATTCGTCCGCTCGGGCCGCGGGAACGCGGCGCACAGTTCGGCCGGCGTGTAGCCCTGCAGGTCGATCGCGACCAGCAGGCCCTGCACGTCGCTGTCGCCCTGCGCCCCGGCGCCCAGGCGCGTCTCGGCGATCACCTGGTCGTACTGCTGGCGCAGCTTCTGCAGGTCGACGTGCAACTGGCCGAGTTCCTGCTGCTCGCGCATGGCAGGAGCGGTGTTGGCGAAGAACAGCCACAGCACCAGGGCGAGGCTGCCGAGGGCGACCCACTGCGGGAACGACGACGGGCGTTCGGTGGGTTGGGGGAGTTCGCGCACGGCGCGATGGTAGCGGCCGGACGCGGCATCGCAAAGGCGCGGGGTGGGTTGCGTGGGACATCGCGGTCCCCTTGGCGGCGGCGGCGGGTCCGGCTACCATCCGCGACCACACGGAAGAAGGAGTCTCTCGATGGAGCGCAACACACACACACACACACAAGTTGTGGTTGGCTGGTCGGAGTTCGCGTCGCCGCCGGCTTGACCCTGATGAGCGCGCCGGTGCTCGCGCAGGCGATTCCCGTCCCGGCGCCGGTGCAGCCGTTGGCGAACCGCCACGTGCACCCGTCGATCGCGACGATCACACCGCAGACGGTGCTCAACGGGACGGGGCCGCTGTTCCAGTATCCCGACGGGATCTGGAACCATGGCGAGGGGTTCTCAGCCACCAACCTTGATCATGACCAGGGCGGCTGGTTCGGCGAGGACGATGGCAGCAACGTCACGGTCAGCCACATCCACCAGACCATCGGTTGGAGCAGTTGGACTTGGACCAGTGACACCCACCCGGTCAGTCCCCAGCAGATCCGTCGGTTCGTGGGCTTTCTGTATGCGCCCCTCGTGAGCAATCTGCCCACGGTGCATCCGCTCTATGGGCCGCTGCCGGCAGGGTCCGGGCCGTTCAACAACGGCACCTACGTCGACCAGGGGGCCTTCGAGGCGTTTGCCCCCATGGGGCAGCCGGCTCCTGGCCAGAAGATCGTTGTGATCATCAATTGTTGGGAGACCACGGGCGCGCCTCAGGGAGCCCTGAATGACAGCTTTGGTTCTGTCTACGATGGCTACTTCAGTCCCGACGGTCTGCGGCGGCACGAGGTCGCTCGGTCCATGACCAGTTTCCTGGCAAACACCAGCGCCTACACGGTCCTCCGCCCGCCGATGGGCCATGTGATCGTGGCGACCGCCGCCTCGCACAACGCCAACTACTACCCGATCGCGGCCTACGTCGTGCAGAGCATGCCGGCGCGCCAGACGACCCTGAACGAGCAGCGCACGATGCAACTGCGGCAGGCGATGCTGCTGATGTTGCAGCAGTCCGACAGCCGCAACCCGCTGGCGACGCCGTTGACCCCAGCCCAGGTCGAGCAACGCGTCGTCGTGGTGTTCGTCGGCGGCAGCAATGGTGGCACGCAGGCCACCTTTGCCGGGTTGCGCTATCCCGATCGCATCCACGGCGCGTTCAACGAGGTCATCAACCCGAGCCACCAGCGCCTGTTTGGCGAGCAGGACGTCAACAACGCGTTCGGTCGTCTCGAGGGCCAGACCACCGGTGGCGGCGCGACGTCCGAATGGGACACCATGAACTGGGGCCGCTACGCGTGGAACCAGGACTACTGGATCCACGACCTGGGGGTGCCCAGGGGCATGGTCCGCAACCAGATCTACCGCCCGACCTACTTCCGGGTCGGCGACGAGGACGAGACCTCCTCGGGCACGGATTGGGCCTGGCTCGCCAACGGCGCCGCGTGGACCGAGGCCGGGACCACCTCGAGCCTTCCAGCCAATTGGCCGGCGGCCAGCAGGTGGGCGTGGAGCATCACCAAGAACGCGTGCCATGGCACCATGAACGCGACGATCAACCCTTACACCGGGGGACAGACGTTCTACTTCGATGACGCCGCGCACGAGTTGATCCTCGAAGCCATCGCCAACCGCACCGCGCAGGTGACCCAGACGACGGTTCCCACGCCGTTGACGATCCCCTCGGAGAACCGTACCTCGCAATTGCGTGGCCTCGACGACCCGCACGAATGGGCCCTGGGTCGCCCGGGCGTCGCCATGGGCGCGACCAGCACTCTGCTGCAGAACGACGATACCTGGTTCGCCAACGTGCAGCCGGGGGCCGCTGGTACCTGGCTCGGCCACAAGGAGGCGATGCTGATCCGCGACCGCAAGCTCTACGTCGTCGGTGCCGAGGGTGTGGTCACCGCCTTTGACGTCGACCTGACGCCTGGCAACGCCCAGCGGCTGCGCAAGGTGGCACAGACCCACGATGCCAGTGGCCGGCCGATGAGCCTCGGCCTCGATGCCTGCGCCCTGGCCTCCACCCCGGTCAGCAACTGGGAGATCGTGGTCGGAACACGGCGCCACCTCTACAAGCTCGATCGCACGACGCTGGCGGTGACGGCGGGCCCGGTCGAACTGCCGTGGGAGGTTGGCCAGCCGCACCACATGCTGGTCGTCGACCTGCTGCCGAACTCGTTCAGCGGCGGCGGTGGCACCGGCAACGGCGCGGAGATCGTGTTCGCCGCCTTGCAGGGTGGGCTGGTGTTCTATTCGCAGGGACTGCAGCCGCTCTACGAATGGCCCGAACCGGGTATCGTCGACTTCGTGCAAACGGGCGTGGCGAAGGCGACGATCCTGTCGCAGCGAGGCGTGGTCGCGAGCGTCGACTTCTCCGCGGTGACGAGCCCCGCGATGAAGCCGACGTTGCTGGCGGCGTCGCGGCCGTTGCCGCGCAAGTACCAGCAGTACGTGCCGTCTGGGCAGCAAGTCGATGAACTCGACTCGGCGAGCCAGGGCCGGCCACTCGACCTCGAATTGATGAGCGTAAACGACGGCAGCGGCGGCCTGCAATCGCGCGTGATCGGACTCTGGCAAGGCGATGCGGATTCGATGGCCGGCGTCGCGGTGCGTTCGTACGTGCCCAGCACCCTGGTTGCCGGGAGAGCGTTCCTCGAGAATGTCGACGGTTCAGCACCTTATGGCCGGGGCAGTGCCGACATGGCGCCGTGCATCGTCAGCGACCCCGACGTGAAGGGAAAAGCAGGCAACCACCTGCTGGTGCTGAATGGCGATCGCATCCACTTGTTCAACACCATCGGTTCCTCGGTTGGCGCAAAGGACCTGCTGTTCACGAGCCAGGCCGGCAACCCTTACTACCCCTTCGGCCGTCAGACACACTCGATCGCCGTCGGCGATCTCGTCGACAACGCGCTGACCGGCTCGCAGGGCATCTACCAGGAGGAGGTCGTGATCGCGACGCAGTCCGGTGCCCTGATGTGGATGCACATCAACGACATCGCGGCGCCCGGCAGCTTGCTCGGGCCAGCCTACCATATCACCAACCTCGGCACGCCGACGTCGAACTTCCAACCGCGCACCAACCAGTCGATGTCGGCGACCTGGGGCATGGCGCAGCGCGCCGGGGATACGACGCACCTGCACCTGCTCGACCAGCGCGGCGGCTACTGGACCGTGGATGCGACCGGCAGCGCGCGGCTGGTCGATCGCGAGTTGATGGCCGTGGGGACACGAGGTTGGGATGACCTTGGCAATCGCAATGCCAGTGGGGTGGTAGTGCCGATTACGACACCAAATTGGCCAGCTGAGATGTTAGAAGTGGTTTCACAACTTGCCAAGCACGAGGAGCATGCACACCGCGTTGACG
>CAYMRG010000045.1:7078-15965 GCA_964392555.1 uncultured candidatus Brocadiaceae bacterium | reverse complement strand
GCCGCCGCTGCTGCTGACCACCGAGAAGGATGACGCGCGGCTGCGCGCACAGCCGTTCGCGCGCCACGTGCTGCGCATCGAGCTGCGCTTCCTCGGCGAGGCTCCGGCGCCGGAGGCGCTGCTGCTGTGACCCGCGTCGGCATCGGCGATCGGCTCGTCTACTGGCTCGCGCGTGCGGCGATCGGCGTCGCGGCGCGCGTGCCGCAGTGGCTCGGCTACGGCACCGCGAGCCTGCTCGGGCGCCTGTTCTTCCGGCTCGACGGCCGGCGCCGCGGCTACGCGCTGCGCTTCCTGCGCAACGCCTACCCGGGCCGCCCCGATCGCGAGCTGCTGCGGATCGGCTCGCGCGCGACCGGCAACCTGTTCAAGGTGCCGCTCGACATGGCGCGCCTGTCGCGCCTGCTGGCGCGCGGCGGCGACGTCGCCGAGGTCGTCGATTACCGGCAGGCGGCGGCGCAGCTCGCGCAGCCGAAGCCGTTCCTCGCCGTCACCGCGCACCTCGGCAGCTGGGAAGTCGCGGCGGTCGCCGTCGCGCAGCGCTGCGGCGGCGGCCACGGCGTCGCGCGCGTGTCGAAGAACCCGCTGCTGCAGCATTGGATCCTGCAGAACCGCGAACGCGGCGGGCTCGTCATCCATCCGCGCCGCGGCGGCATCCGCGGCCTCGCCCAGGCGCTCGCGGGCGGTCAGGTCGGCCTGCAGGTCGTCGACCAGAACCAGCGCCTGCGCGGCGTGTTCGCGCCGTTCTTCGGTGAGATCGCGAGCTGCGAGCGCGCCGCGGTCAGCCTTGCGCTGCGGCACGGCTACCCGCTCGTCGTCGGTGTCGCGCTGCGCTCCGGGCGCGGCTTCCGCTTCGACCTGGTCGCCGCGGCGCCGTTCGCATTGCAGCGCACCGGCGACAAGGCGCACGATCTCCGCGCGGCGGTGGGGCAGGTCAATACCGCGATCGAGGGCCTGATCCGGCGCGCGCCGGACCAGTACCTGTGGATCCACGACCGCTACCGCACGCGGCCGCCGAGCGGCGGCGAAGCGCACGGTGACGACGCCGTCGACGAGGACGGCGACGACGCGACCTGATCAGTCGCGGCGCGCGCTGCGGCGGCGACCGCGACCGCTGCGGCGGCGGGCACCGCCCTGCGGCTGCCCCTCCGGGGTCCGCTGCGGTTCCTGGCGCCGCGGTTCATGGCGCCGCTGCTCGGGATCGATGTAGTTGGGCGTCGCCGGGCGGTGGCGGTGGCCACCGTGGCGCTGCTGGCCCTTGCGCGAACTGCCGCCTTGGTTGCCGCCATGCTTGCCGCCGTTGTGGCCGTGCGGTCCGCTGCGCGGGCCACCGTGCGCCCCGCCGTGGGTCGCCGGCTTCGGCGGCTGCGGCAGGTACGGGCCCGGCGTCGGGCGCTGGTCGGGGCGCTGGCGCTGCCGCGGTTGCGGCTCCGGCTCGCGACTGGCCGCGGCCTCGCTCCAGGCGTCGTCGTGGCGCGGCTGAGGCTGCGGCGTCGGCTGCGGCTTCTTCGCCGGCGGCTCGGCGGGCGCTGCACCGCGGCCGGCGACCGGGATCTTCTGCCGGATCAGCTTCTCGATGTCGCGCAGGTATTCGCGTTCGGTCTCGTCGCAGAACGAGATCGCGATGCCGTCGCGCCCGGCGCGCGCGGTGCGGCCGATGCGGTGCACGTAGCTCTCCGGGATGTTCGGCAGGTCGAAGTTGACGACGTGCGAGATGTCCTGCACGTCGATGCCGCGCGCCGCGATGTCGGTCGCGACCAGCACGCAGGTCTTGCCGCCGCGGAACGCATCGAGGGCGCGTTCGCGCGCGCCCTGCGACTTGTTGCCGTGGATCGCGTGCGCCGGGATGCCGGCCTTGGCGAGGTGCTTGGCGACGCGGTCGGCGCCGTGCTTGGTGCGCGTGAACACCAGCGTGCGCGCGAACACCGGATCGGCGAGCAGATCGGCGAGCAGATCGCGCTTGTGGTCCTTCTTGACGAAGTGCACGCTCTGCTCGATGCGGTCCGCGGTCGCCGCCGGTGGCGTCACCTCGACGCGCAGCGGGTCGACCAGGAACTTGTTGGCCAACGCCGTGATGTCGGGCGGCATCGTCGCCGAGAACAGCAGCGACTGGCGATCCTTCGGCAGCGTCGCGAGGATGCGGCGCACGTCGGGCAGGAAGCCCATGTCGAGCATGCGGTCGGCTTCGTCGAGCACGAGGATCTCGAGGTCCGCGAAGCTCGCGTGGCCCTGCTGCATCAGGTCGAGCAGGCGGCCCGGCGTCGCGACGAGGATGTCGACGCCGCGCCGCAGCGCCTGGACCTGTGGCGTCTGGCCGACGCCGCCGAACACGATCGCGACGCGCAGGTGCAGGTGCTTGCCGTAGGCGATGCACGAGTCGGCGATCTGCGTCGCCAGTTCGCGCGTCGGCGCGAGCACCAGCGCGCGCGGCCGACCCGGCGCCGGCCGGTAGTCGGAATCGTCGAGCCGCTGCAGCATCGGCAACGCGAACGCTGCGGTCTTGCCGGTGCCGGTCTGGGCGATGCCCAGCAGGTCGCGGCCGTCGAGGAGATGGGGGATCGCCCGCGCCTGGATCGGCGTCGGGTTCTGGTAATCGCGCGCGGCCAGCGCGCGCAGCAGAGGCTCGGCGAGGCCGAGCGAAGCAAAGGTAACGGGGTCTTTCACGATCATTGCGGACAGGGGGCCGGCCACTGCCAGGCGTTCGCGCGGCGGATACGCCGCCGGTCGCTGTCGGCCGGTCGATCCGGGGCGCGCACCGACACGTGTCCGCGACCTCCGGGGCCGCTCCAGGTGCGTTCGGCCGCCGGGAGAGCCGAACAGGATACCCGGAAGGCAGCCCCGCCGATACTGCCCGGCCGGATTCGCGGGCCGAGCGCGCCGCTTTCGCCGTCCGGCGGCGTCAGGCGTCCCCGAAGCGTGCTCGGCGGGGCGCGGGCCCCGCCTCCGCGCGCTTCGGGTCGCCTTCCTTGCTGGACGACGAAATCGGCGCGCTCGGGTGGGGTGTGTGCCTTCGCCGTGCTGCTGCGTCGGGCTGCCGAAGCGGTGCCTGGCGGGGCTAGGGGCTCGCCTCCGCGCGGCTTCGGATAGCCCTCCTTGCAGGGCGACGAAATCGGCGCGCTCGGGTGTGCGGCGGCGGCGGCGGCGGCGGCGGTGGTGGTACGTGCGGTGGGGCCGCACGTCGGCGGCCCCGTAGGGTTCAGCGGGTGGTTTGGCTCACAGCCAGATCAGGTTGTTGTTGGCGCGGTCGAGGGCGTTCTTGAGCCGCTCCTGTGCGGCGCGCCAGGGGCTGCCGCAGGTGGTGTTGGGGTGCAGCGCGAGGCTCATCGCCGCCTGCTGCATGAGCTGGGCGATCGTCATCTGGCCGAGGCACGGATCGTTGATCACGCAGTCGGGGTGGACGAAGCCGACCATCACGTTGCAGTGCATCGCGACGAGCTGCGCGGAGAGCATGTAGGCCATGTTCCAGGCGCTGGCGTTCCTCAGCCAGTTCTTGAAGCTGCAGAGGTTGCCCGGCGCGACGTAGTGGCCGCAGCGGTCGACGAGGTGCAGGGCCGGCAGCGTGGCGAGGATGCCGTACTGCTGGACCTTCTGCAGGCCGTGGCAGTTGCGCCAGTAACCGATCGTGTGGGCGTTGCAGGGGAGGCACGTCGTCGCGACGCCGAAGTCCTCGGCCGCGGCGTTGCCGCAGGCGCAGACCTGCAGGACCTGGGCGGCCGGCGTCGTCGGCACGTAGCCCGCCGGCACGACCAGCTCGACCGAGTATTCGCCGGCGGCGACGCCGTGGAAGACGTAGGCCCCGGTGGCGTCGGTCGTCGCGCTGACCGAGCCGGTCGGCGAGACGAGGTCGACCTGCCAGCCGCCGAGGCCGGCTTCGCCCGGATCGCGCACGCCGTCGTGGTCGGCGTCGAGGAACACGCGTCCGGTGACGTCGCTGCCGTTGCCGCTGCCGACGCGGAACCCGGTGTAGGACCGCACGGCGCACAGCCCGGTCACGGGGTGGAGGCCGCCGGCGAGCAGGTAGGGGTTGGTCGGGCCGAACGAGAGATCCCAGCTGTCGCCGTACCAGGCCTTGAAGCGGCACGGCGCGAACGAGGCGGAGTGGAACGGCGCGAGCCGCAGGCTCTGGCCCTGGCCGCCGAGGCCGAGGCCGAACAGCGCCGGATCGCCCGGGTGGCTCGAGTACGGCAGCGACAGCGTGATCACGCCGCCGGTGTTCGTCACCGTGACGAAGCGGTCCATCGGGTCGTTGTCCGACAGCACCTCGTCCATGCCGTCGATCGGGTCGTCGGTGACGTGCACGTAGTAGGTCCCCGACGGCAGCGCGGCGTCGAAGGCGAGGTAGACGGCTTCGGTCGCGAAGTGCGCGTAGGGCTCGCCGGTCGACGGGTCCGTGGCGATCGCCGCCGGCGCGCCATCGGCGCCGACCAGATGGGCGGCGTACTGGTTGTCGCTGCAGAACTGGGCCGAAGCGGAGGCGGCCAGCAGGCCGACGGTCGAGAGGGAGAGGAGCTTGGTGCGGAGCATGATCGCGGAGTCGGTTGCCTTCGGTTGACGGGGACGAACGAAGGATCCGACGCGATCTGCGGTCGTGCGGTGATCGGATCCCTGCCGCCGAATACCCGGGCGCGAACGCCCCATGGCATCGACGGCCACGGGCATCCCGGAACGGGACCCACGCGGGCCCGCGGGTTCGGCCGACTTTGCTTTGCGTTGCGCCGTGGCAGTGGTACCTACGGCGCGTGCTCGAGCAGGTCCTGATCGAACTGGCGCTGCTGTTCGCGCTGTGCGTCGGCGTCGCGGTGACGTTCCATCGCTTCCGGCTGCCGCCGATCGTCGGCTTCCTGGTCGCCGGCGTGCTGGTCGGACCGCACGGCATCGGCCTCGTGCAGCACGAGGCGATGGTCCGCGAGCTGGCCGAGGTCGGCATCGTCGTGCTGCTGTTCGCGGTCGGGCTCGAGGTGCCGCTCGGCCAGATCGCGCGGCTGAAGCGCATGATCCTGGTCGGCGGCGGCCTGCAGGTCGTCGGCACGGTGGCGCTGGCGACGGCGGTGTGCCTCGCGATCGGCATGACGTGGCACCAGGCGCTGTTCCTCGGCTTCCTGCTGAGCCTGTCGAGCACCGCCGCATCGACCAAGGTGCTGGTCGACCACGGCGAGTTCAGCGCGCCGCACGGCCGCGTCGTGCTCGGCATCAACATCGCGCAGGATCTCGCGGTGGTGCCGATGATCCTGGCGATCCCGCTGCTCGGCGGCGGCGCGGGTGACGGCGCCGGCGAATCGCTGGTCGCGGCGCTGCGCAACCTCGGCATCCTGGTCGTGGCGCTGGTGCTCGTGCGGTTCCTCGTCCGGCCGCTGCTGAACCTGGTCTGTCGCACGCGCAGCCGCGAATTGTTCGTGCTGTTCCTCGCGACGCTCTGTCTGGCGATGGCGAGCATGACCGCGCACCTCGGCCTGTCGCTCGCACTCGGCGCGTTCCTCGCCGGCATCCTGCTCGCGGATTCGGACCACCACAGCCAGGCGGCGGCCGAGGTCGAGCCGTTCCGCGACGCATTCGCGAGCCTGTTCTTCGTCTCGATCGGCATGCTGTTCGACTGGCACGCGATCGCCGCGGCGCCGCTGCAGGTGACGCTGGCGTTGACCGCGGTCGTCGTCGGCAAGGCCGCGATCATCGGTCTGGCCGCGCAACGGCTGGGCCAGCCGTTCTGGGTGCGGCTGCGCACCGGGCTGACGCTGGCGCAGGTCGGCGAGTTCTCGTTCGTGCTGGTGCAGCTCGGCGCGCAGAGCCGCCTGCTGACGCCGCTCGCCGAACGCGTGTTCGTCGTCGTCGCCGTGCTGTCGATCGCGCTGACGCCCCTGCTCTACGCGGTCGGCCGCCGCATCGTCGCGCGGTCGCGGCGCGGCGGCGACAGCGGCCGCAGCGGCGATGGCGGGAGATTGCAGGATCACGCGATCGTCATCGGCTTCGGCCCGACCGGGCGGGCCGTGGTCGCGGCGTTGCGCGCGCTCGGCATCCCGGTGGTCGTCGCCGAGATGAACGCCAACACCGTGCGCGCCGAGAAGGCGCTCGGCACGCCGATCGTGCTCGGCGACGCGACGCGTGTCGCGACGCTGCGGGCGCTCGGCATCGAGCGTGCTCGGGTGCTCGTGCTGGCCGTCAACGACACCACCGCGACGTCGCGCATCGCCCAGCTCGCGGTGCAGGCCGCGCCGCACGTGCACGTCCTGGCGCGCGTCGTCTACGACAACGAGGTCGAGGCGATCCGCCGCGCCGGCGCCCACGACGTGGTCCCGCAGGAGCTGGAAGCCTCGGTCGAGATGATGGTCCGCGCGCTGCGCCGGTTCCTCGTCACCGACGACGAGATCGGCCGCCGCGTCGCGCTGCTGCGGCGCGCGGTCGGCGCCGGCGAACGCGCGGCGGGCACGCCGGCCGCCGCGGCCGCGCGCCTCGCCGACTACCTGCCGGGCCTCGGCTTCCAGGTCTGGCGCGTCGACCCGGGTGCGGCGGTCGTCGGCCGCCGGCTCGCCGATGCGGGCGTGCGGCAGAAGACCGGCTGCAGCGTCGTCGCCGTGCGCCGCGGCGAGGCGAACCTGCCGGCGATCACGCCGGACACGCTGCTCGAGGCCGGCGACACGGTCGTCGTGCTCGGCCCCGAAGCGCGCCTCGCCGAAGCCCAGTCGCTGTTCGTCGCCGCGGTCGATGCGGTCCCCGCGCCCGGATCCGATCCGGCGGAGCCCTCGTGAACAAGTACACCGTCCTGTCGCTGGTCTGCCTCGCCCTCAGCGTGCCGCTGGCCTTCCTGCTGGTGCAGCGCCGCATGCACAGCAAGGAGGTGTCGGTCGTGCGCTTCGCGACCTTCAACGCGTCGCTGCACCGCGACCGACCCGGCGCGCTGCTCGAGGAGCTGCGCCGCGGCGACTCGGCCCAGGCCAGGCAGATCGCGGCGATCGTGCAGCGCTGCGAGGTCGACGTGCTGCTGTTGTGCGAGCTGGATCGCGACGAGGCGCAGGCGAGCGCCGAGGCGTTCGCGACGCAGTACCTCGCGGTGCCGCAGGACGGCGGCAAGCCGATCGACTTCGCGTTCCGCTACGTGCCCGAGGTCAACACCGGCGCGCCGAGCGGCCTGGACCTCGACGGCGACGGCGCGAACGACGGTCCGGGCGACGCGTGGGGGTTCGGTCGCTTTCCGGGGCAGTACGGCATGGCGATCCTGTCGCGCCATCCGATCGTCACCGACGGCATCCGCACGTTCCGCATGCTGCCGTGGTCGGCGATGCCGGGCGCGCTGCGGCCCGATGGCTACGGCGACGACGTGTGGGGGCGCGTGCGCCTGTCGTCGAAGAACCACCTCGACGTGCCGATCCGCTGCGGCGGCACGCTCGTCCACGCGCTGTGCAGCCACCCGACGCCGCCGGCGTTCGACGGGCCCGAGGACCGCAACGGCCGCCGCAACCACGACGAGATCCGCTTCTGGGTCGACTACCTGACGCCCGGCGCCGATGGCTGGATCGTCGACGACCGCGGCGGTCGCGGCGGCCTCGCGCCCGACCAGCGCTTCGTCCTGCTCGGCGACCTCAACTGCGATCCGGTCGACGGCGACGCGCGGCCCGAGGCGTTGCGGCGGCTGCTCGCGCACGAACGCGTGGCCGACCCGGCGCCGCGTGGCCTGGGTGGTGGCGAGCAGGCGAAGGTCGAGCAGTGGGCGATGAATTCGTCGCAGCGCGGCGAGCCCGAACTCGACACCGCCGACTTCGAGGACGCGCCCGGCAAGGGGCCCGGCAACCTGCGCGTCGACTACGTGCTGCCCTCGCGCAGCCTGCCGTCGTTCGGCTGTGGGGTGTTCTGGCCGCAGAAGGGCCAGCCGGGGGCCGCGTGGCTCGGCGCCTCCGACCACCGCCTGGTCTGGGTCGACGTCGAGGCGCACTGACGGCCGCGGTTCGCGATCGCCGGCTGCGGGCGACTGCGCCGTTGCGCGCGGACCTGCGGCGGCGATAGTTGCGGCGTGAACTTCGCGCGCGTCTGCCGGGTGCTGGCGGCCTTCGTCGTGTTCTACACGGTCGCCCAGCTGGCGCCGCTGACGCTGGCCTTCTTCGAGCCCGAGGTGCCGGGCATCTCGCCGATCGCCGGCCTGGCCTGGGGCCTCGCGATCGGCCTGGTCGTCGCCGCGCTGCTGTGGTTCTCCGGCCGCGGCGCCGCGCACTCGTTCTACCGCCGCGAGACGATCTGCGTCGCCGGCGTCGCCTGGTTCCTCGCCAGCCTGCTCGGCGCGATCCCGTACCTCTGGTCGGGGCTGCTGCCGGACTCCGCAGACGCGCTGTTCGAGAGCGTCAGCGGCCTGACGACCTGCGGCGGCACCGTGCTCGGTTGTGCGGGCAATCCGCCACCCGAGGGCACGCCCGACAGCCTGCTGCTGTGGCGCGCGCTGCAGCAGTGGCTCGGCGGCATCGGCATCGTGCTGATCTTCGTCGCGCTCCTGCCGTCGATGGGGGCCGCCAGCAAGCAGCTGCTGACCGCCGAATCGGTCGGCGTCAGCAACGACGCCTACCAGCCGCGCATCCGGGCCCAGGCGCGCGGCGTCGCGATCGTCTACGTGACGTTGACGGTGCTGTGCATCGTCTGCCTGATGACGATCGGCAGCATGGGCCTGTTCGACGCCATCTGCCACGCGTTCACGACGTTGGCGACCGGCGGCTACTCGACCCGGTCGACGGTCGGCTCGTTCCACGATCTCGGCGTCGAGGTCGTGCTGACGGTCTTCATGTTCCTGGGCGGCATGAGTTTCGTCGCGATGGCGGTCGCCGCGCGCGATGGCTGGCGCGGGTTCCGCGATCTGCTGCGCGGCTCGGAGCTGCGCATCTACGCGCTGTTCACGGCGCTGGCGATCGCGATCGTC
>CAYMRG010000045.1:0-7068 GCA_964392555.1 uncultured candidatus Brocadiaceae bacterium | reverse complement strand
GAGGAGCTGGTGCGCGCCGGGCTGGGATTCGGCGAAGCGCTGCGTCAGGCGTCGTTCAACGTCGTCAGCATGCTGAGCTGCTGCGGCTACGCGACCGCGGACTTCCAGGCCTGGCCGGCGCTGTGCCTGATCGTGATCTGGACCTGCACGATGGTCGGCGGCTGCACCGGTTCGGCCGCCGGCGGCCTCAAGCAGGTCCGGCTGCTGGTCTGCCTGAAATTGCTTGCCTACTCGCTGCGCCAGTTCGTGCGGCCGAAGAGCGTCGAGCGGCTCCGCCTCGACGGCGAAGTGCTGCCCGCGGCGACCGTCTCGTCGATCCTGTCGATGGTGCTGCTGTGGCTGCTGACGGTACTGCTCGGTGGCATGGTGCTGGCGCTCGACCAGCGGCTCAGCTTCATCGGCGCGCTGAGCGCCTCGGCGAGCATGCTCGGCAACTGCGGTCCGGCCATGACAACGGTCGTTCCCGAGGCGCTGCACCAGATCCCGCCGGCGATCGCGGTCGGTGTCGAGGTCGTCGGGCCGAACATCGGCCCACTCGCAGGCTACGGCGATCTAAGCACTTATGCGAAGCTGGCAATGTGCTTCGAGATGGTGCTCGGACGCCTGGAGCTGCTTACGCTGCTGGCGCTCTTCTCGCCGTCCTTCTGGCGACGCTGACCGATTCGAGTCCGACGGGCTCGGCCGTCGATGTCCTGTCGTCGCGGTACCGGGTCGAGTGACCCGGGCCCGCGGAGGCCTCTGTGACGAACTACCTTCTGTTCGGTCTGTTCGCGGCGACGCTGCTCGGCATCGCCCGCTTCCACAAGTACGCGCTGCCGATCGCCGTCTCGGGGCTCTGCCTCGTGATCCTGACGAAGGTGTCGATGGTCAGCGGCTTCAGCCTCACCGGTCACCTGCACCACGAGGCGAAGACGATCCTCAATCTCGGCGGGCTGCTGCTCGGCTTCGCGGTGCTCGCGAACTACTTCGAGCGCAGCAATGTCCCCGAAAAGTTGACCGAAGTGCTGCCCGCCGGGCGCCTCGGCGCGTTCCTGCTGCTGGTGCTGGTCGCCGTGATGTCGTCGGTGCTCGACAACATCGCCGCGGCGCTGATCGGCGGGGCGGCGGCGATCACGCTGTTCCAGCGCAAGGTCCACGTCGGCTACCTGGCGGCGATCGTCGCCGCGAGCAACGCCGGCGGCGCCGGGTCGGTGGTCGGCGACACGACGACGACGATGATGTGGATCGACGGCGTCGCGGCGATGGACGTCGTCGAAGCGGCGCTCGGCTCGTTGGTCGCGGTCGCGTTCTTCGGCTACTTCGCCAGCATCCAGCAGCACAAACTGCAGCCGCTGGTCAAGGCGACGCATGCGACCAAGCCGATCGACTTCGCCAGCGTCGGCATCGTGCTGCTGATCCTGGTCGCGGCGATCGTCACGAACCTCACGCTCGAGCTGCCGGCGGCCGGTGTCTGGGGCGCGATCCTGGCCGGCGCGCTGCTGCGCAAGCCGGACTGGCAGGTCGTCAAGCCGGCGGCGGTCGGCGCCTGCTTCCTGCTGAGCCTCGTGCTGTCAGCGTCGATGATGCCGGTCGAGTCCCTGCCGCCGGCCGGGCCGGGCACGGTCGCCGGCCTCGGCGTCGTCTCGGCGTTCTTCGACAACATCCCGCTGACCGCGTTGGCGATCAACCAGGGCGGCTACGACTGGGGCTTCCTGGCCTCCTGCGTCGGCTATGGCGGCTCGATGCTGTGGTTCGGCTCGTCGGCCGGCGTCGCGATCTCGGGCCTGTTCCCCGAGGCGAAGTCGGCGAAGAACTGGCTGGTCTCGGGCTGGCATGTCGCCGTCGGCTACGTGCTCGGGTTCGTGGTCATGCTGCTGCTGCTGGGCTGGCACCCGCACGCCCCGCACAAGAAGGCGCAGGGTGGCGCGGAGCACGGCGTGGTCGAGCCCGGCCAGGTCGATCTCGGGGCCGCCGAGCACAGCAAGCCGATGCGCTGAAGTCGCCGAAAGTCGGCCGTTTGCTGCTGCGCGCGCCCGCGGTCGTCGACATGATGGGTTGGCCCTCCGACCCCTCGCCGACGCGCCGTCGTGACCAACTACCTGCTGTTCGGGCTGTTCGCCTGCACCTTGCTCGGCATCGCCCGGTTCCACAAGCATGCGCTGCAGATCGCGCTCGGCGGACTGCTCGCCGTGCTGGCCGCGCGCCTGCTGCTGACCGATTTCTCGCTGCTCGAGCACCTGCACGAGGAGTCGCCGATCCTGCTGAACCTGGCCGGTCTGCTGCTCGGCTTCTCGTTGCTCGCCGACTACTTCGAACGCAGCCACGTCCCCGAGAAGCTCACCGAGGTGCTGCCGACCGGCAAGCTCGGCGCGTTCGCGCTGCTGGTGCTGGTCGCGGTCATGTCGGCGGTGCTGGACAACATCGCCGCTGCGCTGATCGGCGGTTCGGCAGCGATCACGCTGTTCCGCCGCAAGGTCCACATCGGCTACCTCGCCGCGATCGTCGCCGCGAGCAATGCGGGTGGCGCCGGCTCGGTGATCGGCGACACGACCACGACGATGATCTGGATCGAAGGCGCGTCACCGCTGTGGGTGGCGGAGGCGGCGATCGGGTCGGTGGTCGCGCTGCTGTTCTTCGGCACGGTCGCCAGCGGTCAGCAGAATCGCCTGCAGCCGCTGGTGCGCGGCGAACACGCGCCGCCGCCGGTCGACCTCGGCAAGGTCGCGGTCGTGCTGCTGATCATCGGTGGCGCGGTCGCCGCCAACATCCTGCTCGACCACAACCCCGCGATCGGCGTCTGGGGCGGCATCCTGGTCGGCGCGCTGCTGCGCAAGCCCAACTGGAAGGTCCTGCCCGGCGCCGCGACCGGCATGTTCTTCCTCGTCAGCCTGGTGCTGACCGCGTCGATGATGCCGGTCGAATCGCTGCCGGCGTCGAGCGAGTGGACGACGCTCGGCCTCGGCTTCGTCTCGGCGTTCTTCGACAACATCCCGCTGACCAAGCTCGCGATCGAGCAGAACAGCTACGACTGGGGCACGCTGGCCTACGCGGTCGGTTACGGCGGCTCGATGCTGTGGTTCGGGTCGTCGGCCGGCGTCGCGATCTCGGGGCTGTTCACCGAAGCCAAGTCGGCGAAGAACTGGCTCGTGCAGGGCTGGCACGTGGCCGTCGGCTACGTGCTCGGCTTCCTGGCGATGCTGCTGACGGTCGGCTGGCAGCCGCACGCGCTGCCGAAGAAGGCGGCCGCGCACGGGCATGGCGAGCCGGCGCACGTCGAGGCGCCGGCTGGCCAGGGCGGCGAGTCGCAGCCGCGGTGACGCGGCGGCGAGGCCTCGCGCCGGTCACCAGACCAGCAGGCCGGTGACGTTCTGGAAGTCGAAGCCGACGCCGTTGAACGTCAGACCCTGCGCGAAGAACTCGAAACCGATCAGCGCCGGATTGGCGGGGATGGCGATCGGCAGGCTGGTCGAGCCGATCCCGGCAGTGGTCAGCAGGATGCTCGCCGGATCGAGCCGGAGCGTGCCACCGAAGCCCGGAATCGGCGTCGGCGTCGTCAGCGCCGCGGCAAATGCCGTCACCCACAGGGTCGTCGCGGCGGCCTGCACCTCGAAGGTCGGCGTGCTGCCGTTGCTGGTCGTGCCGAACGACTCGATGCGGAACGTGCTGTTCGAACCGGCGTCGGTCGGCGACGTGCCGTTGAGGATCTCGGTGACGTTGGCTTCGCCGTCCCCGTCGAGATCGCCGAACTGATCGACCACCAGCGCGTACTGCCAGGCCGTGCTGAGCGAGGACTGCGTGCCGGTGGCACTGTTGCCGGCGAAGGCCAGCAGGGTCGGGATCTCGAGCGCGCCCGTTACCGCATCGATGCGGCGCACTTCGCACGGCGGGCCGACGCCGGAGAACGTGACGCGCGACGTCGCGCGGATGCGACCGAAGTTGTCGGTCGCGATCGCGTTGTTGCTCGGCGGCAGCGTCAGCGTCTGCAGCACGGCGCCGCTGGTCGCGTCGACCTGGACGATCGTGCCGTTGCCGAAGCTGCTGACCCAGACGTTGCCGGCCGCGTCGAACGTCGGCGGGTAGGCGACGCTGGCGAAGGGGATCGGGTAGACGTTGAGCGTGGCGCCGGTGGCATCGAGTTCCGCCAGCTCGGACGCGTTGTCGCCCGTGACCCAGAGGTGGCTCGGCTGCGCGATGCCCCGGTAGTCGGCGACGATGCCGATCGGCAGCATCGCCGCGCCGGCGATCGCGAAGTTCGTCGCGACGCCGGCGGCGTCGATGCGCGAAACCGAGGCCGGCGCGGCGCGGTGGGCGATCCATTTGTTGCCCTGGCCGTCGACCGTTATGCCCAGCGCCGAGTTCGCGGTCAGCGTGATCGTCTGGACGAACGTGCCGGCCGCGTCGAACTCGTGCACCGCGGTGCCGCTGTTGGTCGCCCAGGCGTGGCCATTGGCGTCGAACGCCACCGAGTAGAACGAGCCGCCGGGCGAGGTCGCGGTGGCGAACGACGCGGTCGCCGGATCGTAGATGTCCATGATCGTGCTGCCGAACCGCACGATCCAGACCTTGCCGTCCGGCGCGACGGTGCAGCCGCGCAGCGTCGTCGGCGTGGCGACCCGTTCGAGCACCGAACCCCACTCGCTGACACGCATGATGTCGGACGAGGCGCGGTTGGCGATCCAGTAGGAAGTCTGTGCGGCGAGGGGGGAGCAGGCGGCGAAAGCGGCGATGGCGGTCAGCGTGTGGTTCATCGGATCTCCTGTCTGTGGATGAGCCGGGAGTGTCGGCGAGCCTCGCCCGGTGTGGGGGCACGGCTCGTAACAGGGGTGTAAGGTCGGCGGCGACTCACACCGCCACGCCATCCGCGCGCCGCTGGATCCGCACCAGCGCGGTGAACGCGCACAGTGCGAGCGGGCCGAGCACCAGACCGATCGCGCCGAATGCGGCGATGCCGCCGACCAGGGCGAAGAACACCAGCGTGCCATCGAGGCCTGTGCCGGAGCGCATCAACAGCGGCTTGAGCACGTTGTCGATCAGCCCGACCAGGGTCACCGACCAGATGGCGACGAACAGCGCCGCGAACGGGCGACCTTCGACCAGCAGCAGCAACGCCGTCGCCAGCGACACGCCGGCTGCGCCGAACGCCGGGATGAACGCCGCGACGAACGTCAGCGCGGCGAAGAACAGCGGCTTCGGCACGCCGCCGATCAGGTAGCCGACCGTGGCGGCGGCTGCCTGCGCGAAGCTGGTGACCAGCGTCGAGATCGTCAGCGAGCTGGCGGTGTCGCGGAACTCGCGCAGCAGCTCCTCGGTCTGCCCCCGGCGCAGCGGCGAGGCCGCCCCCAGCCAGGCGACGAGGCGGTCGCCATGGGTCAGCAGGCAGAACCAGGCGATCAGGAACATCGCGCCGCCGAACGCGAACGACCACGTCGCCGCCAGGGCGCCCTTTGCCGCCTCCGCGAGCGCCTTGCCGTTGGCTGCGCCGTCCCCCTCGCTCGGCGGGTTGGTCGGCGCGGTCGATGCCGGTGTGGGCGCGGCCGGCGCGGGCGTGGTCGGCGGGGCGCGGTGGGCCTCCTCGACGAATGCGCCGGTCGCCTGCTGCAGCGTGGTCAGCGCGCTGCCGCCGAGCGTGCGCAGCGGCCCCGGCAGGTCTGCGACGAATGCGGCCGTCGCGCGGTCGCGCAGCGTGTGGTCGAGCAGGCGCACGCCACCGCGCAGTTCGCCGAGGCCGGCCGTGACCAGCCAGGCGAGCGGCAGCAGAGTCGCCAGCACCGCGCCACCGACCAGCAGGGTCGCCGCGAGCGTGCGGCGCCCGCGCAGCCGCGCGGCGAGTCGTTTCTGCAAGGGCCAGGTCACGGCGGCAGCCACTGCGGCGAGCAGCAGGGGCTGGGCCAGTGGCGCGAACACGCAGGCGAGCAACACGGCTGCCAGCAACAGCAGGAAGACGAGGAATCGCTGCGGCCGCTCGGCGGGGTTCGATTCGTAGGGTTCGGCGGTCAGCGCGAGGCGTCGCATGCTCGACGGGATTGCACATCGCGGGCCGCGCCTCGTGCGCCCGGTCGGCATGCTCGTTGCTTCTTCGTCGCACCTCCTTTCCTCAACCGGAACCTGCCATGACGCTCCTGACGCTTCGCAGCACCGTGCTCGCCACCACGCTCGCCTTGGCCGTTGCACAGGACCCGGCACCGGCGCCGGCACCGGCGCCATCGCCTGCCAACCCGCCGGACGCGACCCTGGTGTCGCTGCAGGGTTTGCTGACCGAAGGCGTCTACCTCCTCGATCCCCTCCAGGCCGAGGCCGCGGTCCCCGACGCGGTCGGCACGTATGCGATGCGGCCGTTCGCGGCGATCCACGATGCGCGCTTCGCCGACGAAGGGCGGTTGCTCGCCTTCGTCGTGCGCCTGCCCGGCGCCGATCCGGGCGGTGATCTGCGGCAATTGCCCGCGGACGAGATCGTCTGGCACGAACCGACGCGGCGTTGGATCGTGCGGAACAATCTACAATTCGGCGAGCTCGAGGTCGTTGCGCCGGCCGTCCCCAGCGCGCCCACTCCCGTCGCCACGCCGCCGACGGCCGAGGTCGGCGCAAGCCCCAGCTGGACCGCGCGCGAGTTGCTGCAGGCCGTGCCCGAGGCGGTGGTGCCGCTGCCGGCGCCGAAGCCGGCCGAGGGCGAAGCGGACGCCGGACGAAAGCCGGCCGGGGACGACCATGCGTCGGCGGATCGCGCGACGATCTGGTTCGCGCCCAAGGCCGCGCGGCTCGCGTTCGCCTCGTTCCCGGTCGGCCGCGACATCGTGCCGGTGCCGTGGTCGGCGCTGGCCCTGCGCCAGCAGGGCAGCGAGCTGCGGCTGCGCACGACCGCGGGTGCCGATCGCTTCGCCACGGCGCCGCGCTGCGCGAGCCTCACCGAGCGGCCGACCGCGACGTTGCGCCGGCTCGCCTACGCGCAGTTCGGCATCGCGGTGCCGCCATGGGATCGACTGGGGTCGAGCGCGCCGCTTTCGCCGCCCTCTGGCGCCAGGTGACCCGGAAGCGGGGCCGAGCGCGCCGCTTTCGCCGTCCTGCGGCGTCAGGCTTCCCCGAAGCGTGCTC
>CAYMRG010000044.1:13013-15998 GCA_964392555.1 uncultured candidatus Brocadiaceae bacterium | reverse complement strand
TCGGGCACGTCGACGATCTCGCCGCGCGCCGGCACGTCCCAGTTCTCCTTCTTGCTGACCTTGTCCTTCAGCGACTGCGGCGTGCGGAACCACGAGTTGATCTTCGTGGTGTAGTTGTCGAGGCCGACCGCGGTGATCGGGTTGCCGCCGGTCAGGTTCATCGCCGTGAACGAGCCGACGCCCATCTTGAACGTCTTCTTGCCGACGACGTCGATCTGCTTGGTGGTGCCGACGCCGGCTTCGGCGAGCAGCGCGCAGGCGAAGAACAGCCCTTCGAACACCGGATCGAGCGCGTAGCCGTAGCGCGACTTGACCGGGATCGGCACCTTGCCGATCGCCTCGTAGAACGACAGCAGCCACGCGCGCGTCGCCGGCGCCGTGTCCTTGCCCGAGACGACCTCGACCATCAGGTTGCGCTCGGCCGGGAAGAAGTAGTGCACGACGCCGGTGCGGCCCTTGTGCTTGCTCGCCGCGAAGATCACCTCGGGTTCGAGGTGCGAGCTGTTGCTGACCAGGATCGCGTCGTCGCGGACGAGCCCTTCGACCTGGCCGAAGATCTTGCCCTTGAGCTCCTTGTTCTCGGTCGCGGCCTCGACGACGAGGTCGGCGCCGGCGATCGCGCCGTAGTCGCTCGTGAACTGCACCGCGCCGAGCATCTGCGTCTGCTGCTCCGCGGTGAACGCGCCGGTCTCGACGCCCTTCCCGACCTTCTTCTCGAGCTTCGCCTTGCCCTTGGCCAGCGCGTCCGCGCTGACGTCGACGACGACCGTCTGCACGCCGAACGGGCTCAGCACCTTCGTGAAGTAGAGGGCGATGTCCGGGCCGATCTGGCCCGAGCCGATGACGGCGACCTTGTGGATCGTGCGACCTGCGTGCGTGAAGCTCATGGATACTCCGATTCGGGGGCGAACAGGGTAGCCAGGGGCCGTTCGGCGCGGAAGCGTGGCGTGAGGCGGAGCCGCGATTTCGGCCGGGGCGAAGGGTCAGCCGGCGTTTGCCGCGGCGTTCGCTTCGGGCAGGTCGAGCACCAGCAGGCGCGTGCTGCCACCCGATCGCCGCCACTCGGCGACGAACGCGGCGAAGCGCTGCGGCTGCGCCGCGGCGAACACGCCTGCGTCGCGCCAGACGAGGATGCGGCCGCCGTTGCGGCGCTCGTGCGCGAGGTGGGCCGCGATCTTCTGCGCCGGATCCTCGGGCCATGCGAATGGGCCGAGCGCCTGGTCGAGGGCGCGGGCGAGGTCGGTGTCGTTCTGCAGGTGGGAGCCGTCGAGCTCGAGCACGGGAATTCCAGGCGGGGCCAGGTTGCTGAGCGCCTGCGGTGCCGGGGTGTCGATGTGGCGGACGCACTCCTTCGACCACTCCGGAGTCCAGAATTCACGCTGGACCACAATCACGAACCAGGTTGACGCGAACGCGAATTGTCCGCCCAAACCCTCGAGTTTCTCGTGCCACTGAAACCAGAATACGACTGCCATCGTCGTGATGAGCAAACCGAATCCCAGCGCATAGCCGAGAGAGGTGCCTCGGAGCTTCGGCGTCCTGCGCACGATCAGGAGCCAGGGCACCAGGATCAGCGCGAAGACCAGTAAGGGCGGCAGGTATCTCATCGCGCCATCTCACCGGGCTTCGGCTGCCACCACGCACCGTCCGGCGCGTCGGTGAGCGCGGCGCGCGCCGACTCCGCGTCCGCCCGTTCGTGCCGGGAAGGGCTCGCGCCGCCATGGCTGCGATCGACTCGCGGCCGCTCGGCGACGACGAACAGCACCAGCGTGCACCGCGTGGCACCGACCAGGTTGTCGATCCCGCGCAGCAAGGTCACGAGCGACGCGACGTCGCTGCGCGCCAGCTCATCGGCCGCGTGCCAGATGATGGCGCGAATCTGCTGACCGGGAACGTCCTTGCCGAGGATCGCGACCGCGCGCTCGAACGGTTCCGCCGGGAACGTCCGGGCGCCGAAGCGCCGTTCGATCGCGGCGAGCAGCGAGTCGGTGTCGTGCATGCCGCGGCCGTCGAGCTCTTCGCAATCGACGACCTCGGTGGTCAACGCGGCGCGCAGGTCGGGCAGTTGCTCGGGCGTGCAGAACGTCACCGCCTGCTGCTGGAACCAGGGCAGGCGTCGCTGCAGCGCGGCGAGTTTGCGCAGCAAGGTCTGACGGCCGAACGGCACGAGGTGCAGCAGCGACGCAGCGGTCAGCAAGGCCAGCACCAGCAGCCACCAGGCGTTGTGCGCCGCCAGCGGCGCGGTCATCAGCGGCCAGATCCAGAACGGCATCGCATTGCGCGCGAAGTTCGCGAACCGCAAGGCGCGCAGCCGGTTCGGGATCGAGTCTGGGGGGAGGCGGCGCATATCCTTCTGGTCGCCGATGCTACCGCGAATCTGTCATCCGGACGGGGGGGCGCCGGCGGCGAATTCCCGAGGATTCGGTCACAGTCGGCATTCCGGCGGGCTCAGCTCCGCACCATGACCGAAAGCGAACCCCTGTCCGCGGACTTGCTCCTGCGCGAACTCGGCTGGGTTCGCGACCTGGCGCGGTCGCTGTTGCGGCGGGACGATCTCGCCGACGACGTCGTCCAGGAGACCTGGCTCGCCGCCAGCCGGCAGGCGCCGCCGACCGTGCGGCGCGTGCGTCCGTGGCTGGCGACGATCGTGCACAACCAGGTGCGGCGGCTCGCGCGCGGCGCGCGGCGGCGTGCGGCGCGGGAGGACACCGTGGCGCGGGCCGCGGCGGACGCGACCACCGACGACGACGTCGTTGCGCGCGGCGAGCTCTACCGCGAACTGACCGACGCCGTGATGCGGCTCGATGCGCCCTACCGCGAGGCGGTGCTGCTGCGCCATCTCGACGGGCTCGCGGGCCCCGAGGTGGCGGCGCGGCTCGGCGTCACGGCCGACGCGGCGCGCCAGCGCATCGCGCGCGGCCTCGCGCAGCTCCGCGAACGGCTCGAACGACACGCAGGAAGTGGGCAACGTGAATCCCAACCTGC
>CAYMRG010000044.1:10550-13003 GCA_964392555.1 uncultured candidatus Brocadiaceae bacterium | reverse complement strand
GAACGACAGCACCTCGGCGGTTTCGCCGCGTGGGCTTCGGCATGGACCCGGCATCTCGGCGACCTCGCCCCGACCGCGCTGACCGCGGCTGCGGGCGCGCCGGCGATCGGTCTGTTCTCGATGCTCATGAACGCGAAATGGCTCGTGGCCGCGATCGGCGGCCTTCTCGCCCTCGGCTCGTGGTGGCTGCTGCGCGATGCGGTCGCGCCGCCGCCAGCGGCGGCTGCGAACCGTGGCCCCGACGTCGTCGCGGCGACCGACGCGCCGTCGGCGCCGTCGGCCGGCGACACGGTCGAGCGCCGCGCCGCGGCGCCCGGCGAGCGTTCGCTGGCGATCGTCGACACGGCTGGCGCACCGATCGGCGGCGCGCACGTGTTCGCACTGGCCGGCGGCACGCTGCGCGAGCGCGCCGTCAGCGACGCGCGCGGGGTCGTGCGGGCGCCCGGCGGCGAAGGTTGCGACGGCCTGCTGCTCGCCGCGCCGGCCCGCGTGCCGCTGCGGCTGGCGGCCGCGGCGATCCCCGCTTCGGGGCTCGTGGTCTGGAGCGATGGCCTGAGCGTCGCCGGCCACATCGCCTTGCCGGCGGGCCGCCATGCCGAGCTGGTGGTCGCGAGCGATGCGCGTGGCGCGTGGGCGGACGGCCTTGCCGACGATGTGCTGGCGGCGCTGGCCGCACTCGGCTGCACACCCGATCGCCTGCAACTGACCCTGCCCGGCGACGGGGCATTCGCCGTGCGCGGCTTCGATGGCGCGTGGAGCGGCAGCCTCGAACTCGCCGATGGCTGGACGGTGCGCGGCGTGCCGCCGCGCTGGCGCGTGCGCGACGGCGTGCAGCTGCTGCTGTGCGAACCGGCGAACGACGTCGAGCTGGTCGGCGTACCGCCGGTCGAGGTGCGCGGTCGCCTGCTGAGCGCGAGGACGCCCGCGGTCGGGGTGGCGCTGGAGATTCCCTTCGGCGGGTGGGCCCTGCCACGCCGCGCCACGGGCCGCAGCGGGGCCGACGGGCGGTTCGGGCTCGCGGTTGCGCGACCGGCCGAGGCGGCCGAACGCCTGTGGCTGGTGGTCGGCGCGCCCGGCGCGATCCGGCGCGAACTGCGACTGCCGGCGGACGGCGATTCGCTCGACATCGGTGACGTCGAGCTCGGCCGGCCCGTGCACGTTCGCGTGCAGGATCGCGCCGGAGCGCCGATCGCCGGCGCGGCGGTGGTGGTCGTCGACGAGGGCCTGGCAGGAACGGCCGCCACCACCGCTGTCGACGGCACCGCGACGTTGCCCTTCGTCGCCGCGGCCGCGGGCGAGCTGCTCGTCCGTGCGGACGGGTTCGCGAGTGCGCGGGTCGCCCTGCCGGCCGACGACCGCCTCGTCGTGACGCTGGCATCCGGCAGCACCATCACGGTCGCCACCGATGCCGAGGCCGCGTTGCGCAGCAGCCTGATGCTGCGCGTCACGGCCGATGCGATGCCGTTCCACGGCGCGGGCGGCGAGCCGCTGCGGCCGTTCCGGCAGGAGTTCCCGTTCGACGCCGATGGCGGGCGCGTACTCGGCGATCTCGAGCCGGGGGTGCTGCTCCACCTGACCGTCGTCGACAGCCAGGGCGAAGGCATCGCGCAGGCCGACGCGGTCGCGCCGCCGCTGGGTCGGACCGACGCGGTGCAGCTCACGGTTCGCGACCGGTTCACGGCGCTGCGCGGCGTGGTTCGCGACGAACGCGGCCGACCGGTGCCGCACGCGGTCGTCCACCTCGAGGCCGGCCCGATGGCCCTGCAGGAACTGACCGGCACCGACGGTCGGTTCGCGGTCGGGCCGCTGCGCGGCATCGCGCACGCCGCCCATCTCGAGGTCCGGCATCCGCAGTTCGTCACGCTCGTCCGCCACGACGCGGAGTTCGATCCGGCGGCCGGCGAACTCGTGTTCACGCTGCTGCGCGGCCGCGATCTGCAGGTGACGGTTCGCCAGGCTTCGGGCCGACCGGTCGCGGGTGCGCTGCTCCTGTTCACCGCCGGCGCAGCGGGCATGGGCATCGGTCGCGAAGACGAGCCGGGCAGCTATCGATTCGAGAACGTGCCGATGCATGCTGGCGTGGTGACCCTGCAGCGGTTCGGCCGCGAGTTCACGCAGCCGGTCGGTGCTGCGGACACCGTTGCCGAACTGCAGGTGCCGGACATGGCGACCGTGCGGGTGCCGTGGCCGAGCAGCGCGGCGGCGGATCGCCGCATCAGCCTCGTCGTGACACCGCTCGCACCGGCGGGCGACGCCGAGCGCACCTACTTCCGCGCGGCCGAGGCCGGCGCGGTCGCGCCGCTGCAGGTGCTGTTGCCGCCGGGCCGTTACCAGCTGCGCCTCGAAGCGCTGCGGCCCGGCGGGCGGGGGGGGCGCGGCACGGGGGGGCGCGGCCCGGCGGACAACCGCGGGGGGGGGCGGGGCAGCCGCCAGTCGTCGGGATCCTTGAAGAA
>CAYMRG010000044.1:0-10540 GCA_964392555.1 uncultured candidatus Brocadiaceae bacterium | reverse complement strand
GGTCGGCGGCATGGACACGGAGCTCGTGTTCCCGTAGCCGCCGCCGTCGTCGCGATCAGCGGACCGTGATGTCGATCGTGTCCGAGAAGTGGATGTCCAACAGGCACGACGTGCCCGGCGCACCGAGCATCCAGCCCTGGATCGACAGCGCCGAACCGATGATCTCCGGGTTGGCCGGGATGTTCAGCGGCTGGAAGGTGCCGACGGCGACGTAGAACGAGTCGACGCCGACGATGCACGAGCAGCCGGGCAGCGAGGCGCTGTTCCACGTGCCGGCCGAGAAGCCGGCGATCGGCGCCGTGCTCGTCAGCGAGAACGACATCGAGTTGCCGGGCAGCGGGTCACCGCTGGCCGTCAGGTAGACGCCGCCGCCGCAGCTCGTCGAGCGCACGAGGGCGAGGCCGTGCGGCGCGGCATCGAAGCGGTCGCCTTCGATGTAGTAGGTGCCGCTCGCGTCCTTGTCGTTGACGGTGCCGAAGCCCGAGCTCTGGTTGGCGTTGCTCGAGTATTGCGAGGCGATCTGCACGGCGAACTCCGGCGAGCCGGTCGCGGCCAGGGCCGCCGACTCGATCGAGAACAGCTGGCCGTTGCCGTAGGAGATCGTCGCCAGGCGGGCGTCGAGGTCGGTCGTGCTGTTGTTCCAGTTCTCGTGGTAGGTCACCGCGAAGCGCGTGCCGTCGCAGTCGACCGACGGGAAGTGCTGCGGCCAGCCCATGCGCAGGATCGCGCCCTCGGCCTGCAGGACGTTGCCGCGGGCCAGGACGGTGCCGGCCTCGTTGAACGCGGCCATCTCGATGTCACCGGCATTGCTCCACGCGTTCTCGTAGACGCACAGGAACACGCGGTGGCCGTTGTTGTCGAGCGTCGGCGAGCTGACGCTCGGCAGCGTCGTGTAGGAACCCGCGAAGCTGTCGATCGGGAAGTTGTTGCTGCCGGCGACGGTCTGGATGACGCCGTCCCAGCTCAGCAGCGAGCCGCGGATGTCGTAGTCACCGTTGACGCTCAGGCGCTGGTAGGCGACGCCGTAGAGCTGGTTGGCGCCGCTCGGGCCGCCGTCCGACTTCGAGATCGTCGGGTTGGCCTCGTAGGACGTGCTGGTGTCGATGTAGATCGGGGACGTGCCGCGCAGCGCGCCGGCGTTGGTCACCTGCCGCCCGTAGATGTCGTGGTCGGTGCCGCTGTAGGAGTGCTCCCAGACGACGCTGAAGTAGCCGAGGCCGTTGAACGAGTCGGCGCCGACGTCGGGCACGCGCTCGTCCACGGTCGACGTCGCGACGTCGAACTGCCCGGTGGAGAGGCCGAGGGCGTTGTCGCAGATGCGGCCGACGATCTTGGTCGGGTTGGTTCCCGAACGGGCTTCACCGACGACCATCGACTGGCCGTAGTAGCGAAGGTGGGCGATGCGCGGCCGGTAGAACGACAGGCCCGTGTAGTCGATCGCCACGCGTGCGCCGACCGGCTGGAACTGGTCGTTCATGCGCTGCACCCAGCAGTCCCAGTCGCCGGCGGCGAAGATCTGCTGGTAGGTGGCGATCCATTCGCCGGTCCCGGGCACGAAGACGACGTCGGGGTTGCCGACGTCCGCCGTGCCGCTGGTGACGTTGCCGGAGCCGACGATCGGATCGATGACGAGCGGCAGCTCGGCGCTGGCGACGAACGCGGCGGGGACGCGGATCTCGAGGTGGCCGTCGACGAGCTGCGTCGGCGCCGTGACCTGATGGCCGCTGGCATCGATCGCGACGGCGCCGCTGTAGCGGACGTCCATCGCTTCACCGGTGAAGCGCAGCCCGTCGCCGTTCTGCGTGCCGACGAGGTCGGTGGCGAGGTCGATCGCGAGCACCAGTTCGCCGCGCTGCGGCAGGCTCGCGAAGGTGAAGGTCTGCTCGACGTTGGCGAGGCGCAGGTCGATCGTCTCGCGGACGCTGCCGTGCTCGAGGTGGACGCGGCTGCCGTCCTGGGTCGCCGCGGCGGCGGCGGCGAGCACCAGTTCCTTGCCGTCGACGCGCGCCGAGGCGAGGTGGAACGTCAGCGGCTGCAGCGGTGCGGTCGCGACGGCCGGGCGCGCCATGAAGCTCCAGCGGTCACCGGCGAAGCTCGCCTTGTAGTCGGCGCCGAGCGCCCACAGCAACCCATCGTTGGTCGGCCGATCGAGCAGCACCTGGTCCTGCTGCGCTGCAGCAGAGAGGGCGCGCTTCATCGCGGGCGAGACCGGCCTGGTCTCGGGCGTGGACTGCGGCGGCACCTGGAGGGTCGTGACGGAGCCGGCCTCGGCCACGTCGGCGGGGGTCGTCTTGACGACCTCGCCCTGGGAGGGTTCGCGCGGAATGCGCGGTTCGGACTGGGGTTGCTGGGCCAGCAGGGCCGAACCGGAGAGCAGGAGGAAGGGGAGCGTTCGCATCGGAAGGGTTCTCGGAAGAGTCGCGCACCGCGACGGGCGGTGCGCCCCGACCCGGGGGTCGAGGCCGGTCGAGCGACGCCCCGGGAACTGCTGTTCGCGCCGGCTCGGAATTCCGACCCAGGCCCAGGGCGAACCCGGGACCCTTCCGTCAGAACGAAACCACCTGCCCGACCGCCAAGGACACCAGCCAGTCCCGGTCCTCGCCCGGGGCGGCATCGAGCGGCCTGGCGACGTCGATGCGGACCACCCCGCCACCCAGCAGCCGCCGGCTGCCGATCCGCAGACCGCCGCCCGCCGCCGTCCACACGGCGCCGAGGTCGTGGCCTTCGCCGACCATGCCGGCATCGACGAACGCGACCAGGCCGAAGTGCAGCGTCAGCAGGTCGACGCCGGTGTCGCAGCGTTCCTCGAGGTTGCCGCGCAGGCGGCGCGTGCCGGCGAACTGGTGGAGGCGGTAGCCGCGCAACCCGGTGTCCTCGCCGAGCGTGAGCTGTGCCGGCAGGTCCTGCGCCTCCTCGGCCGCGTCGAACGCGACGCGCGCGGCGAACGTGTGGCGGTCGGCGATCCGCACGAACGTCCGCGCCTGGGCATCGGCCTGCCAGCCGACGGTCTCGCCGCCGTCCCACCGCACGTCGCCGCCGAGCCCGACGACGACGAACCAGTCCGGCAGCGGCTCACCGGCCCAGTGCGCGCGGCCGGCGACGAACGGCTGCAGATCGCCGGCGGCGCCGAACTCGTCGCGCCAGCGCACGCCGGCGGTCGCGCCGCAACTCGTGCCGAGCGTCAGGTCCTGGACGTAGTCGAGCGTGTCGAGCCCTTCGACCTTGCGGTAGGCGGTGACCCAATGCCAGCGTGCGGTGACGCCGAGCGCCGCGCTCCACGAATCGGACGGCGTGCGCACCGTCGCGGCGAACGGTCCCGCGGCGGGGTCGTAATCGTGCGTGTCGAGGTCGAAGACGAAGCCGTCGACGTGGCGCGCATCGCGCGGCCCCGAGCCCCACAGCAGCTCGGCGTGCAGCCAGTCGTGGACGTCGTGGATCGTCGCGGCGGTGTCGCCGTCGCGGTAGTAGTCGCTGCCGGCTTCGTCGTGGTTCGCGGTCAGCGCCTGGCTGCGCGGGTCGGCGAGGTGCTTGAACGGCCGCCGGATCTCGAGCCCGTACGAGTCGCCTTCGTCGGTGCGGCTGTAGCGCGCGGTGCCGGTGTGCCACGAATCGAGCACGTGCAGGTCCGAATAGACGACGCTGCCGCGGTATTCGCCTTCGGTGTTGCGCGCGAACGAGCCGGCGAACCGATCGCCGAGGCCGAACAGGTTGTTGTCGCCGATCTGCCCGCGCAGCCCGCCGACACCGCCGACGTAGCTCGCGCCGGCGCCGACCTGCAGCGTCAGCCGGTCGCGCGTCGTGATCTCGAGATCGACCAGGTCCGGGTCGTCGGTCGCGACGAGCCGCACCGTGACCTCGGCGAACAGGCCGAGAGCGCGCAGGTTGCGCTCGAGCTCGGCGGCGATCGACGCGTCGATGCGTTCGCCGGAACGCACGAACACCTCGCGCGCGATCGTCGCCTCGCGCGTCGTCCAGTGCAGCCCGTTGACCATCGCCTCGAGCGGTCGCTCGCTCGCCCGCTGCGGATCGAACACGTCCTGGACGGTGATCCGGACCTCGCGCAGGCGTCCGCCGGGCCCTTCCTGCGCGACCAGCGAGCCGGCCAGCAGCGCGAGGACACACAGCGTCGCGGCGCGTGAACGGGGCACGCGGCAGTCGATTGCATGGCTGTCGTGCGGCCGCACGACGGTCAACATCGCACGCCACCGCGCAGCGTGCCATACGGATCAGAGCATCGCCTTGCGAGCGGATCGGTCGGTCACCGCGCCGGCGCGTTTCGGCGGTGCGCCGGTTGCGCGGACATCGACCGCGTCAGCGACCGCCGGCTCGCCGACGGCGGTGCGTTCGAGGGGGGCGGCGCTGGCCGGCGGCAGGACTTCGTCGCGCGCATCGCGGTGGCCCGGCGTGGCGACGGAATCGGCCACCGTGGGGCCCTGGTCCTTGCGCCAGCCGGCGACGAGCGAGGCGAGGATCGCCGCAGCCGCCAACAAGGTGACGAGCACGATGGCTCGTGCGACCCGGGATCGATCGGAACGGGGCGGCATGCAGCAGGTCGAGTGGCGCCGTGGCGGATGGTAGCCGTGGATGCCGCATCCCGGGACGAACTCCGAGCGCGGCTGGCCGCGCGGCGGGCAAGATGGCACGCTGCGGAGGTCCCATGCCAGACGAGATCTACGTCAGCACCGACGTCGAGGCCGACGGCCCGATCCCCGGCCCGCATTCGATGCTGAGCTTCGCGTCGGTGGCGCTGCTCGCCGACAAGCGGTCGCTCGGCGAGTTCACGGTCAACCTGCTGCCGCTGCCGGGCGCCGCGCCGCATCCGCGCACGATGCTGTGGTGGGAGGGCCACCGCGAAGCGCTGGCGAAGGCACGCGAGAACCCCGAGGACCCGGCGACGGCGATCCCGCGCTACGTCAAGTGGTTGCGCGGCCTGCCGGGGCGCGTGGTGTTCGTCGGCCAGCCGGTCGGCTTCGATTTCCTGTGGGTCTACTGGTACCTGATGCGGTTCGGCGGCGATTCGCCGTTCGGCCACTCGGCGCTGGACGTCAAGACGTATGCGATGGCGCTGCTGAAGCGTCCGTATCGCGAATGCGTCAAGAACGCGTTGCCGGCCGAATGGAGCGACCGGTTGCCGCATACCCACGTCGCGCTCGACGACGCACGCGAACAGGGCGCGATGTTCTGCAACATGCTGCGCGCGAACGGCGCGGTTGCGCCATGATGGGACGCATGGTCGACGTGCTGCGCGGCGGTCTCGCGGTGACGCTGTGGGCGGCGGTGATCGCAGCCCAGGCGCAATGGCGGTTGCGAGGCCCGGAGCACGCCCATGTCGTCGTCGCCGGTGACGCGGCGACGGCAACCGGCCATCTGCTCGCCGGCAACGCACGCACCGCGACGCCGTTGCCGGTCGGGGAGTGCGCGCTGCACTTCGCGGTCGGTGCGCATGGCAAGCCTGGCTCGCTCGCGCTGACGGTCGCTGACGGCGACGACGTGCTGGTCGCCGCCGACGGCGCCGGTTCGTCGGCCGATCGCCGCATCGACCTCGGCGCGACCGCGGCGTGGCAGTCCGTCGACGGCGGGCGCATCGCGATCGGTGCGCCGCTGCGCGCCAGCCGTTGCACGGCGCGGGTCGGCGTCGGCAGCGACGCCTGTGCGCTCGTCGCCCGCTGGAGCGATGCCGAGAACAACTACCGGTTCGTCTGGGACCGGCCGCGGCACGAGCTCCGCCTGGAGCGGAGGATGGGCGATCTGCGCGTGCTCGCGCAGGGTCCCGCGCCCGCCGATGGCGGCGAACACGAACTCGTGCTGCAGGTCGATGGCTTTCGTCTCGCGGCCTTCTTCGACGACGTGCCGGTGCTCGCGGCGCTCGACGGCGCGCTGATCGAGGGCGGCGTCGGCGTGCTCGGTGCGGGGCCGTGGCAGCAGTTCGCGGTCGGCGCGCCGGCGGCACCGGCCGCGAGTGCGGCGCTGGTCGTGCGGCCGGGCAGCGCGCGCTACCACGCGTTCGTCAACGTCTCGCCGGGGCACCTCTACGTCGTCGAACTGGCGCTCGATCGACCCGGCCCGGCCCGCGTCCCGGGGCTGGACGGCGACGCGCTGCAGCTGCTCGGTCCGCCGCCGCTGCCAGGCATCCTGCGTGGCGACTGGCGCATGTCGCTCGGTCCGAACGCGATCGGCGAGGTCGGTGTCAATGGCCGGTTCGCCGCCGAGATCCGCTGGCCCGAGGTTCCCCGCCTCGTCGGCGAAGGTGTGCTGGTGCGCGCGGCGCTGGTCTCCGCCAATGGCGAAGTGGTCGCCGGCTGGTCGCCGGCGGTGGACCTGCCCTTGCGCCGCTGAGAGGCCGAGAGGAAATCACGATACGGCCTCTCAGCGCGTCCTGCCGCCGCAACCAAAGGTTGCGCGGCGCTGCGCGCCGCCAGAAGGGGCCGCAGGCGCGCTGCAGTCTCCAGGGGTGACTACTACTCCCGCTCGCCAACGGCGAATCCGCTCGCCACGCGAGGAAACGCGGGAGTAGTAGATCAGGCTGCCAATTGGCGGCCGCCTACGCGGCCGCGCAGAGCCTTCGAGAGGATTCTCCCTCACGCTCAGGACCTCGCCGCGCGCCTACGGCGCGCCGCTTCGGTTCTGAGCGGCTCACTGCAGGACGAGATCCGCCGTGTCCGAGAGCGCGATCATGCCCAGGCACGGCCCGGTCGCGACTTCGACGCCCTGCAGCGACAGGCTCGCGCCGAGCAGCGCCAGGTTCATCGGGATCGCGAACTGCAACGTCGCGCCGAGCAGCAGGGGACCGTCGACGCCGACCGTGCAGCCGGGGCAGATGCCGAGCGGCACCGACACCGGCGAACCGGCGAGGAAGCCGACCAGCGGGTTGCTGCTGACGACGTTGAACTGCACGGACGTGCCGAGCGCGGCGTGGCTGCTGCCGTTGGCGGTGAGCCCGCCGCATCCGGTCGCACGCCACGTGACCCCACCGGCGCCGAGCGCGTCGACGAGGTGCGCGGCGATGTCGTGCTGCGGGGCGTAGTCGCTCTGGTGCGCGATGGCGTAGCGCGCGCTCCATTGACCGGAGCCGGCGTAGTTCGACGTGATCTGCGGGGACCAGTCGGAGTAGATCGAATTGGCGACGACCTGCGGGTTCTCCAGCGTGCCGAGCACGTGGGTCGCGGCGTCGTAGCCGTAGGTCGCATAGTAGACGTCGGGATTGGCACCGATGCTCGCCGGATACTGCGCGAACGCGACGGCGTAGCGATAGCCGTCGCTGTCGACCGATGGCAGCATCTGCCGCAGGGTGGGCACGCTCTCGAGGCCGTAGCGGTAGGCGTCGATGGTGCCGTCGAGCGCCACCACGGCCGCGTCGATGTCGGCGATGCCCAGCGACGTGACCGAATAGTCGTAGACGACCAGATGCCGGCGCGGCCAATCGATCGTCGGCGAACTCGGGCACGGCGTGACGTGGTTGCGCGACGAGGCGTCGATGCTGAAGTTGTTCTGGCTGCCGACCACGAGGAACTGGCCGTCCCAGGTCACGAGCGCGCCGCGGATGTCTTCGTCGGTCGGACCGTAGGTCCGCTGGTAGGCGATCAACCAGCGCTGCAGGCTGAACGGTCCGGGGCCGTCGCTGCGGCTGATCCGCGCCGCCGATTCCATGCTGGTGCTGTTGTCGACGACGGTCGGCCAGGTGCCGACCACCACGCCGTTGCTGTCGACCTGGCGCATCCAGATGTCGTGGTCGGTGCCCGAGTAGACGTGTTCCCAGACGACGGTGTAGTAGGTCGGGCCGCTCAGCAGGGGATCGCCGCCGACGTCGGGTCGCAGCTCGCCGAGCGAAGCCGCGTCGTTGTGGATGTCGAACTGCGGCTGGGTGGTGGCGACCGCCGTGACGATGCGCCCACCGATCCATGGGGTTCCGCTGCCGAAGCTCGCCGCCACCTGCGCGACCACCAGGAAGTTCGAGCCGATGGCGTTGCTCGCGATCCGCGGTTCATCCCAGGCTTGCGACGTGAAGTCGATCGTGAACGCCGGCCCGAGCGCGTTCAGCGAAGAGTCGTACATGCGCGCCCAGACGTCGTGGTCGGTGCTGCTGTAGTAGCGCGTCCAGACGACGGTGTAGCGGTCGTACGCCGCGAGATAGCACACGTCCGCATCGCCCTGGAGTACCTGCGACGTGTCGACCGTGGTGTTCGCGAGCACCGGATCGATGCGGATCGGCAAGGTCGCTCCGGCGAGGAACGAAGCCGGCAGGCGCAGGTGGAGCTGGCCCCCGACGATCGTCGGCACGAACGCGCATTGCGCGCCCGTCGCGTCGATCGCGAGCCCGTGCTCGTAGCTGGCGCCGCCGAGTTCGTTGGCGAATCGCACGCCGTGTGCCGTCGCCGCGGCGGGCAGCTCGGTCGCAACGGCGATCGCGATGTCGAGGTCGCCGCGGTTCGGCAGCGCCGCGATCGTGAACTGGTGCTCGACGTGCTCGCCGGTCATCGTCCAGATCTCGGTCAGCGCGCCGCGGTCGATCGTGACTTCGCGTTCGCGATGTCCCAGGGCGCCTGGCGCGAGCGGAAGGGCGGCGCCGCCGCACGTGGCGGCGGTCAGCGCGAACCGGATCGGGAAGTCGTGCGGCGCGGTGCTGCCGAGGAACGGGATGAAGGTGAAGTCCTCGGCGGACGCCCGCGCCTTCCAGTCGGCGCCGTGGAACCACAGCTCGCCGGGGCGCGGTTCGTCGAACCACACCTGGCTGCGATCGCCCAGGTCGGTGACGAGCGCGTTCGCCAGCGGCGCGGCCGCGGTGCGAGCGACCTCGGTCGGCGCCGGGGTCGTCGCGGCCTGCGGCTGCCAATCGGCCTTGGCTGCCGGGACGGCGGCCGTCTTGGGCGGCGCGCTCGGGCGCTGCGGGTGCGGGATCTTGGGCTCCTGGGCGGCGAGCCACGGCAGCAGCGGCCACAGCGCACAGGGGAGAAGGAGGCGGGGAGCAGGGGAGATCATGCCTGCCGAAGGCGCTCGGCGGCACCGACCGAACGTCGCGAGCGCGCGGATTTCCGCGCCGCGTGGCGGGCGCTCCTACTTGGCCTGCGCCGGGCCGGTCGCGCGCAGCGCGGTCGCCCGCTCGGTGCAACGGGTTGCGGCCGCGGTCTCGCCGAGCGCCGTGTGCACGGCGGCCATCTGCTCGAGCACCTCCGGGGACGTGCCATGGGACAGGATGTTGGCGCGTTCGATCATCCGCAGGGCGTCGAGCGGCTTCTCCAGGGCGAGGTAGACGCGCGCCAGATCGGCATGGATCTCGGCGTCGTCGGGGCGCACGGTCCGCCACCGTTCGAGTTCGGCGAGGATGCCGTCGGGATCCTGCAGGTCCTTCAGCGCGCCGATCAGACGGCGATGGGCACGCTCGTCGGTCGGGGCGAGCCGCAACGCCTCCCGACACTGCTCGGCGGCCTCGCGGTCGTGGTAGGTGACGTGCAGCGCCACGGCGTAGTCGTAGCGCTGTTCGGCATCGTTGGGCGCCAGTTCGACGGCCTTGCGGAACTCCTCGACCGCCTCCGCCTCGAGGGCCTTGTCGCGGGCACCGAGCAGGGCCTGGCCGAGGAAGTCGTGAGCGCGTGGCTCCGCGGGCTGCGCCGCGACGAAGCGCCGCAGGAACGCGATCTGCTGCGCATCGTCGCCGACCGTTCGCATCACGGCGAGCGCCGACAACCAGACCTCGGTGTTCAGGCGCGGAAAGCGCAGCGCGCTGTCGATCGCGGCCCGCGCCTCGTCGGCATGCCCCAGCTTGCTCGCCGCGATCGCGACGTCGACCCACGCCGCGGGGTTGTTCTGGCCGCTCGCGATCGCCGCCTGTTGCAGTTCGAGCGCGCGCTGCGGTTCGGTGTCGAGCAGGCAGAAGCCGGCCAGGTGCTTCGCCAGCGCCAGGTCCGGCCAGTGCACCAGGATGGCCTGGGCGGCCTCGGGCCGCCGTTCGCGCGGCAGGAAGCTCAGCCATTGGCTGAACAGCGTCAGGTTGGGTCGCGGCTGGCAGCGGATCAGCTGCTCGATCTCCGCGAGCAGTTCGGTCGCGGGTGCGCCGGCGAGCTGCACGCGGCGGGTTTCGATCCACAGCAGCACGTCCATGTCGCTGCGCGGCGGCGGCAGCCGGCTGGCGATCGCGTCGGCCTCGTCGCTCCGGCCGAGCTTCTGCAGGAGGCGAACGCGAACCCGCCGGAGGACGTCGCACTCGGCGCCGGACAGCGCATCGAGTCGCGTGAGAATGGCCTGCGGTTCCTCCTCGTGCATCCGGAGGACCAGGTCACAGGCGATCGCGTCGGCATCGTCCGGCCGCATGGCGCGGGCGCGCTCGATGCAGTGCCGCGCCTCGTCGGGCATGGCGCTGTTGGCCGCGATCAGGCTGCTCGCCAGCTCGGTCGAGAACGCCAGCTCGTCGCGTTCGCGCGCCGCGGCGCGGATGGTGGGCAGGTTGAGCAGCAGCAGGCAGCCGGCGACGCCGGCGCCGAGCAGGCCGAGCGCACCCGCCGCGCGCCACGGCTCGCGCCGCAGCCAGCGGCGGACACGGGTCAGG
>CAYMRG010000043.1:6256-16037 GCA_964392555.1 uncultured candidatus Brocadiaceae bacterium | reverse complement strand
GGAGCCGCTGGCGAAGGGCTCGTCGTAGGCCGTGCCGCGGTCGATCGACACGCGCCCGAAGCCGAAGGGCTCCTCGTAGCGGCCGTCGAGGCGAATCTCGCCGTTGACGGCGCCGAACACCGGGTAGTCGTAGAGCTCGAAGGCGCGGCGCAGGTCGGTGATCGGCCACTCGGTGGCGCGGATTCGGGCGTCGATCTCGTCGCCGCCATCCTTGCGCGGGTAGCCGAGCGCGAACTGGCCGTCGATGTCCATCCGAGCCGGGCCCTGGGTGATGACGCCGTCGGTCACGTAGGCGTAGGCGTTCTCGATCACGGCGCGGCCGGTGAGGTCGCCCCAGGTCACGTTCCAGGCCCGCATCTCGTGGCCGGAGAACGCGCCTTCGACCCGCGGGTTGCCGAGTTCGCCGGTGAGCACGCCGTCGAACTCGCCGACGCCGTCGACCGGCACCGCGGAGGTCGGCGTGGCGAACATCGTCATCACGCCGGCGAGCACGCGGTGGCTGGCCTGCCAGTCGGTGCTCGTCACGTGCAGCGGCAGGCGCGAGCGGTGGCCCCAATCAGTGCGGCCGTCGAAGGCGACGAAGGTCTCCGCGGTGGCGATGTGGCTCGGCGCGAAGGTCACCGTCTCGCCGGTGAAGGCATACTCGACCGCGGCGGCCATCGCGACCGGCGCGAATGCGATGTGCGGACTGAACGGTTCCTGGAACGTGGCGCGGTCGCGCGCCGCGGCCGCCGCGTCGTCAGGCAGCTCGCGGCTGGCCGACGCGAGCCCCGCCGGCATCGAGACCGCGAGCGCGCCTTCGCCCGTGGCCTCCGCGAACCCGCCGAGCCGCCACCGCATCAGGTTGCGGCCGGTGGCGTGGCCGGCCAGCCGCATGCCGCGCGTCTCGAGGAAGTCGGTCAGCCGCGTCAGGTCGACGTCGCTGTATTCCACGTCCCACACCGCGTCGGCGCGCCGCTCCGGATTCCCCAGGGGATCGAGCGTGTAGGTGAAGTGGGTGGTGCCGCCGTAGAAGCCGGTGTCGCTGGTGGTCTCGAGGCGGGTCGGCACCCAGCGCATCGATGCACGGTAGCGGTCGAGCTCGTAGCCGTTGTAGGTCACGAGCGGACTCGTGAAGTCGCCGGTCACCTCGTAGCCGCCCTTGTAGAGCCGGGCCTGACCGGTGAACGCCGCTGCGCCGTCGAGCGTGAAGGTGTCCTTCGCGAAGAAGATGGCGCGCGTGCGCGGCAGCGCCAGCGAGGCGGAGAGCTGGTAGGTGGCGTTCGGAAAGGTGGGCGGGTCGATGAGGCCGGTCGCGTCGAGCACGCCGCCGTCGGCCGTCAGGCGCAGCGCGTCGAGCGAAATCTTGCCCTCGACCACGTGGAACGCCACGTCACCGTGCGCCCACATCGGCTCGTATTGCTGGATGAGCAGCGTGCCGCCACGCCACGACATGGTGCCGGCGTAGGCGTCGCCCTTCGACATCCGCAGCTCGAGGTTCGGCGCATCGAGCCCCCAGGACGAGCCGTAGTCGCGGATGATGAGGTGGCCGCGCGACAGGCGCGTGGTGGAAAGCGTCGTGCGCACGAGCGGCGGGCCGGTGCGCGTCGGCCGCGGCGGACCGCCGAGGCGCGGCATGTTGTTGACGGCGCCCGCGTAGCTCTCGATGAGCAGCGTCCAGTCGTCGACCACGGCGTCATCGAAGAGCACCTCGCGGCCGAGCAGGGCGTTCCACGTCAGCGCGAGCTCGATGCGGCCGGCACGCAGCCACGGGTCGTTGGCCGGCGTGCCACCTTCGACCACCACGTCCTGGAGGACGAGATGGCCGCGGCCCACGTTCAGACCGAGGCGACCGATGTGCACCGGACGGGCGACCCAGGCGGAGGCCTCGGCTTCGACGCGGCGACGCAGCACCGGACCGAGGTCGAGCGTGACGATCGAGACGAGGGCGACGGCGATGGCGACCGCCACGACCAGCCACACCCGGCGCACGTGGGTGATCGCCGTCGCGACATGCCGCAGCGCGGAACGGTCCACCCGCTTACTCCACGACGGCCAGCACCGCTCCCGCGTCGACCGACTGCCCCTCGACCACCGACACGGCGGCCACGGTGCCGGCACGAGCCGCGCGCAGCTCGTTTTCCATCTTCATCGCCTCGACGACGACCAGACCCTGACGGGCCTCGACGGCGTCGCCCGGTTTCACCAGCACGCGCACCACCTTGCCCGGCATCGGAGCGACGATGCGCTGCGGACCGGCGCCATCGGCGCCAGCGCCACTGCGCCGGCGGGAGCGCTCGGGCGCCACCACCCGTACCGGCAGGGTGCGGCCGTCGACCGCCACCAGCAGATCGCCCGACTCACGTCCCGGTACGACGACGGCAGGCACGCCGCGGCCGGATCCGGCGCCGTCACCCAGCACGAGCGACAGCCGCGCGCCATCCACCTCGGCCGCGTGAACGGCGAACGTCTCGCCGTCGACCGTCACACGCCAGCCGGCGCCCTGCCGCTGCAGCACCACCTCGCGGGTGCGTCCGCCGATGACGAGCGAATACTGCATGGCTAGCGCAACGCCTCCACGCGGGCCTGGCGGCGCCAGGCGCTGTCGGGGGCAGAAGACACCGCCGGGGCGGTCACCGGCGTGCGGAGCACGAGGTGCAGGGCCGCTGCCACGGCGGCCAGCGTCTCTTCGCCGGCGCTCGCGGTGTCGAAGGGCGCGCCGCCGCGTTCGGCGAGCTTGCGGTCGATGAACGACGTGTCGAACCGCGCGGCGAGGAAGTCCGGATCCTGCAGGGCCCAGTGGAAGAACGGGATCGTCGTCTTGATGCCGTGCACCTCGTACTCGCGCAGGGCGCGGCGCATGCGGGCGATGGCCTGCTCGCGGGTGTCGCCCCACGTGATGAGCTTCGAGATCATCGGGTCGTAGAAGATCGGCACGTCGAGGCCCTCGGTGGCGCCGCCGTCGTCGCGCACGCCGGGCCCCTGCGGCACCTGCAGCTTCACGATCCGCCCCGGCGACGGCAGGAAGCTGTTGTCGGGGTCTTCGGCGTAGATGCGGCACTCGATGGCATGCGCGCGCGGCGTCAGCGCCGCCTCGGGGTCGAGCGGGAGCTGCTCGCCGCGGGCGATCAGGATCTGCCACTGCACGAGGTCGACGCCCGAGACCATCTCGGTGACCGGGTGCTCGACCTGCAGGCGCGTGTTCATCTCGAGGAAGTAGAACCTGCCCTCGGAGTAGAGGAACTCGACCGTACCCGCACCGACGTAGCCGACGGCGCGCGCGAGTGCGCAGGCCGCCTCGCCCATCTGCGCGCGCAGCGCCGGCGTCAGCGCCGCGCACGGCGATTCCTCCACGAGCTTCTGGTGGCGGCGCTGCACCGAGCACTCGCGTTCGCCGTAGTGCACGACGTTGCCGTGCTTGTCGGCCATCACCTGGATCTCGACGTGGCGCGGCCGCGTCACGAACTTCTCGAGGTAGACGCGGTCGTCGCCGAACGCGCCCTTGGCCTCGGCGCGCGCCATGTGGAACGCCTCGAGCAGCTGCTTCTCCTCGCGGACGATCCGGATGCCCTTGCCGCCGCCGCCGGCCGCGGCCTTCAGCATCACCGGGTAGCCGACCTGCTTCGCGGCCGCGGCGAGGCGCGACTCGTCGACGTCCTCCTGCAGCCCCGGCACCAGCGGCACGCCGGCCTTCAGCGCGATCTTGCGCGCCTCGACCTTGTCGCCCATCGCCAGGATCGCGTGCGGCGGCGGGCCGAGGAACTCGATGCCGCGGTCGATGCACGCCTGCGCGGCGTCCTCGTTCTCGCTGAGGAAGCCGTAGCCGGGATGCAGCGCGTCGCAGCCGGTCGCGACCGCCGCGCCGACGACCTTGCCGATGTCGAGGTAGCTCTCGCCGGGCTTGCTGCCGCCGATGTGCACGGCACGGTTCGCGCGGCGGACGTGCATCGCCGTGCGGTCCGCGTCGGAATACACGGCCACCGTCTCGATGCCCATCTCCTGGGCGGTGCGGATCACGCGCAGCGCGATCTCGCCACGGTTGGCCACGAGGATGCGTCGGAAGAGCGCCATGGCAGGGCGGCGAAGGCTAGCCCGAAGGCGCGCCGGATGCACTCGCGATCGCCCGCGCGCCGGCCTACCTTCTCGCCCCGATGCCGCATCCCACCCCTCCGAGCCCCCTGTCTCCGCTCGCCCGCATGGTCGCGAGCGAAGCCTTCCCCGGGATCCTCCTGGTCGCCTGCGCCGTCCTGGCGATCGCGATCGCCAACTCGCCGTGGGCGCACGGCTGGCACGATCTGTGGCACACCGACGTCGCGATCACGGTCGGCACGCAGTCCGTCGCGAAGTCGGTCGCGCATTGGATCAACGACGGCCTGATGGTCGTGTTCTTCTTCTTCGTCGGCCTCGAGATCAAGCACGAGGTGCTCGACGGGCAGCTGCAGTCGGCGAAGCAGGCCGCGCTGCCGGTCGCCGCGGCGCTCGGCGGCATGCTGGTGCCGGCCGGCATCTACGCCGGCGTCGTCGCGCTGCACGGCGGTGGCGAGGCCGCGGACGGCTGGGGCATCCCGATGGCGACCGACATCGCGTTCGCGCTCGGCGTGCTGGCGCTGCTCGGCCGCCGGGTGCCGACCGGGCTCAAGGTGTTCCTGGCTTCGCTGGCGATCGCCGACGACCTCGGCGCGGTGCTCGTGATCGCAATCTTCTACACCGAGCAGATCGCGTGGAGTTACCTCGGCCTCGGCGCGCTGCTGCTGGCGCTCTCGTACGCGCTGAACCGCCTCGGCGTGCGTCACACGTGGCCGTACGTCGTCATCGGCCTGCTGCTGTGGGCGACGTTCCTCGGCTCCGGCGTGCACGCGACGATCGCCGGCGTCGCGCTGGCGCTGACGATCCCGGCGCGGCGTCGGCTCGACGAACGCGAATTCGTCGCCCGCGGCCGCACGTTGCTCGACGAGTTCGAGCGCGTCGGCGATCCCGATCCGCTGACCAACGCCGAGCAGCTCGAGGTCGTCCACGAGCTGCAGCGCCACGCGAGCGACGTGCAGGCGCCGCTGCAGCGCATGGAGCACGGCCTGCAGGGTCTCGTCGCGCACCTGATCGTGCCGGTGTTCGCGCTCGCCAACGCCGGCGTCGACGTCGGCCACGGCCTCGCCGAAGCGATCCGCCACCCGGCAGCGCCGGGCGTCTTCCGCGGCCTGCTGCTCGGCACGCCGCTCGGCATCCTGCTGGCGCCGGGGCTCGCGCCGCGCGCGCGGCGCGCGCCGCTGCCGAACGGCACGACCTGGGCGCACCTGCACGGCGTCGCCTGGCTCGCCGGCATCGGCTTCACGATGTCGCTGTTCGTCGACGGTCTCGCGTTCGCCGCCGCGCCGGCGGCGTTCGAGGCGTCGAAGGTCGCGATCCTCGCTGCATCGTTCGCCGCCGGCACGGTCGGCTTCGCGCTGCTGCGGCGCCAGCCGATGGCCGCCGCCGAGACCGCAGGGTAAACAAGCGCCATGGCTCCCCTGCGCGTCCTCGTCGTCGGCTGCGGCAACATGGGTTCGTCCCATGCCCGCGCCTACCATCGCCTGCCCGAGTTCGCCCTCGCCGGCCTCGTCGCGCGCAACCCCGCGACGCGCGAACGGCTCGCCGCCGAGGTCGGCAGGCCGCCGACGTTCGCCGACTTCGCCACCGCGTTCGCCGCGACGCGACCCGACGTCGTCTCGATCAACACCTACCCCGACACGCACGCGGCGATCGCGCGCGCGGCGCTCGAAGGCGGCGCCCACGTGTTCGTCGAGAAGCCGCTCGCCGAAACCGTCGCCGAGGCCGAGCAGATCGTCGCGCTCGCGCAGCGGTGCGACCGCAAGGTCGTCGTCGGCTACATCCTGCGCGTCCACCCGGCGTGGCAGAAGTTCGTCGCAGTCGCACGCACGCTCGGCAAGCCGCTCGTGATGCGCATGAACCTCAACCAGCAGAGCCGCGGCAAGGACTGGCGCACGCACAAGGCGCTGATGGACTCCATGTCGCCGATCGTCGACTGCGGCGTGCACTACGTCGACGTCATGTGCCAGATGACGCAGAGCCGCCCGGTGCGCGTCAGCGCGATCCAGGCGCGCCTGTCCGACGAGCTGAAGCCCGGCATGTACAACTACGGCCAGCTCCAGGTCACGTTCGCCGACGGCTCGGTCGGCTGGTACGAGGCCGGTTGGGGCCCGATGATGAGCGAGGTCGCCTACTTCGTTAAGGACGTGGTCGGGCCGAAGGGCTGCGTGTCGATCACCGAGCGCGCCGGCGAGCGCAAGGCTGGCAGCGCCGACGTCGATTCGCACACCAAGACCAACTCGCTGCGCGTCCACTGGCAGGATCGCGACGCCGCCGACCAGTTCACGCGACCGGACGAGTGGCTCGACACGAACGACGAACCCGACCACGACGGCCTGTGCCTGCGCGAACAGCAATTCCTGCTGCGCGCGATCCGCGAGGACCTCGACCTCGGCGACCACCTGCGCGACGCGGTCGCGAGCCTGCGCATCGTGTTGGCCGCGGACCGCGCGGCACGCGAAGGCATCACGGTCGATCTGTAGCTGCCGCACGCAGCGGCTCCCCCCGCCACGTCTCCTTCTGCCTCTCCATTCGTTTCCTCTCTTCTCTTCTCTTCTCTTCTCTTTCTGTTCTTTCTGCCTCTGCTTCTTCTCTGTGGTCTCTGTGTTCTCTGTGTTTATTTTCTGGGGTGATTCCCAGAGGAAATAAACACAGAGAACACAGAGACCACAGAGAAGAAGAAGAAGAAGAAGAAGAAGAAAGAACCAGAAGAGACAGAAGGCAGAGAAGAGAAGAGAAGGGCGTCAGCTGCCGACGATCGAGAGGTGCGAGCGGGTCGGTCGCGGGCCCGCGGAGAGCTCGGCAGCCGCGAGCAGGCGTGCGGCGTCGCGTTCGCGGTCGAGGCGCTGCGACCAGCGCGTGTCGAGGTGCGCGCGTTCGGTCGCCGCGTTGATCACGCCGAACAGGGAGGGATCGGTCGCGGCGGCGCGGCCGGTGAGGTGCATGCCGTCGGTGACGGCTCCGGCAGCGTGCGCCAGGGCCGCGACGTCGGCTACGCGCACGGTGGTCGCTCGGCGGAAGCTTGCGACGGAGCGAGTGAACAGGTCCTGGTCCAGGCAGTCGCGCATCGCGTCGCCCACCTCGTGCCATTCGCAGGGCGTCTGCCAGCGGCTGTCGCGCTCGACGATCGCGCCGTTGCTGCAGATCATGCGGAACACGCGCGGCATCACGCACAGGCCGTGTTCGGGCGAACGCACGACCGCGACGCCGGCCGACACCTCGTCGCCGACGCGGACCGCGGCGAGGCGGCTACGGTCGACGAACACGACCGCGCATTCGCCGTCGGGGCGCGGATTGCGTTCGCACGCGATCAGCTGCAGACGGCTGCCGGATGCGGCGAGTTGGTGCGCGGTCGCCGCGACCTGTTCGACCCAGGGGCGGTCGACGTCGTCGGCCTCGAGCACGTCGAGCAGGTCGCTGTCGGCGGTGCAGCCCGGCGTCAGCAGCTCCCGCATCTGCTGCGGGGTCATCCGCATCAGCATCCGTCGCATCGTGGGCGACGAAGCGAGCAGCGTGCGTGGAACGACGGGTTCGAGACGGAACGACGCGAGGTGATGGTGCATGGCGGGATGGCGGGCGTGCGATCGAGTCTGCCGCCGCCCGCGATGCCGTCGATCCCCCCACCACAGATCCGACGGCAGCGGATGACGGCGTGCCGCAGATGCGGGACGTCATCCACCGTGCCATCGGGTGCGCGAGACGATCAGTGCACCAGGAAGCTCTGTCCCCTCGTCGACCCGCCGACCGCGACGTTCGCGGGATCGAACCACAGCCACTGCGCGAACAGCGGCAGCCCGGTCGTGCCCACGGAGTAGCCGGGTGGCAAACCGAGGTCGAGAGCGGCGAAACCCTCGGCCATGCCGCCGACCCCGGTCCAGGTCGCACCGAGTGCCTCGGCCGATGCCTGCAACGTCCACCCGGGCAAGCCGAAACCATCGAGCGGTGCCGGCAACGGTATCGCACCGTAGCTGCTGTCCGACACACCGAGCACCAACAACGCGGGTACCGACGGGAGCGCCGACGACAACGAGAACCGCAGCGCGTTCCCTGTGAGGGCGCGCATGCCGATGCGCGGCAAGGGCACGCCGGACGACGCGTCGGGCTGGCCGTACTCGTGCACTCCCGGAGGCGCACCGCGGCACGCCGAGAGCTGGCCCGGCAACATGATGCCGCTCGGGTTCTGGACGCTGCGCCACTCGGGCTCGGCGTAGACCATGATCGGGTAGGTCTCGCCCGGCGGTGGCGCGAGGATCGTCTGGCACAGCCCGATGCCCGACGCGCTCGGCAGCAAGGATCCAGGGAAGGTCCACAGGAACGTCCCGTCGCGCCCCGACAGCGCATGGGTGGCCGTCTGGTCGCTGCCGGCGACGATGTCGTTGACGCCGTCCTGGTCGAGGTCGAAGCCGCCCGCCATCCGCGCGCCCATGTACGGCCACGCCGGCGCCCGCCACGTGTGGATCGGCAGTCCCGTCGCGCCGGAGAACGCCGTCACGACCGACGCTCCCCAGAAGCCGCCACCCGCGTAGTCGAGCACCCCGTCGCCATCCATGTCGCCACAGCGCGTGCAGAACGACAGCTTGTCGCCGGGCTGGACGCCGGGCGACACCCGCAACACGGCGCCCGTGAGCCCGGAGAACACGACGACCGCGCCGCGATTCAGGTAGTCGGGACCGGCGCACACGAAATCGTCGCAACCATCGTCGTCCATGTCGCCGCCCAGCGGTGCGAGGTCGGTGCCGGTCAGCACACCCCAAACCGGATCGACCAGCGAGTAGCGCAGGTTGCCCCAGTGGTCGTAGACGAACAACGTGCCGTTGGCCGATGCCTGCGTCGCGCCGACCACGATGTCGCCGAGGTCATCGCCATCGAGGTCCATCTCGCCGGCGATCGAATCGCCATAGAACGAACTCGTGGAGTTCGGGATCGTCGCGGTCCACAAGGTCGCGTGCGTGCTCCCGCTGCGCACCTCGACGGTCTTGCCGGCGAAGGGATTGGCGGCGTCGTACGTGGTCACCGCGTAGTCCGGGACGCCGTCCTGGTTCATGTCACCGACGGGTGCGAGGGACAATGGGGCATAAACAATCGTCCAAGGATTTGGTACGGGTGAAGCCGACATGACGGAGCCATCGCGACCTGATGTTACGAAGATGTGCTCGTACCGAAGCCCCGGGCTGCCAGCATTGAACAGGGAACCCATTTCCACCAGGTCGTCCCAGCCGTCGCCATCGGCATCCCCCAGTCGCCTCAGCTCGCGCCCGCGATTGATCAGGTTGCCGTTGCCTTGGGCCTTCCATACCAGGTCCTGCGCCGCAGCCGGCCCAAGCACCAGCAGCGAAGCAATCGCCCGATGCATGCGCATGGGAGCCCAGCCCCGCCCTTACAGCGGGATGTTGCCGTGCTTCCGCGGCGGGTTGCTGTCGCGCTTGCTGCGCAGCAGCTCGATCGCCTGGATCAGCATCGGCCGCGTGCGGCGCGGCTCGATGACGTCGTCGATGTAGCCGCGCGCCGCGGCCTGGTAGGGGTTCGCGAACTTCGCGCGGTAGTCGTCGGCGAGCCGCTTCTCCTCGGCCTTGGGATCCTTGGCGGCCTGGATCTCGCGGCGGAACACGATCTTCGCCGCGCCGTCGGCACCCATCACTGCGATCTCGGCCGACGGCCAGGCGAGATTGAGGTCGGCGCGGATGTGCTTGCTGTTCATCACGTCATAGGCGCCGCCGTA
>CAYMRG010000043.1:0-6246 GCA_964392555.1 uncultured candidatus Brocadiaceae bacterium | reverse complement strand
CGGTGATCTTCGGCACGGTCGCCTCGCAATACGCATAGAGCAGCTTGGCGCCGTGCGTGATGATCCCGCCCCACTCCTGGTCCTTGCCCGGCAGGAAGCCGGGCACGTCCTCGAACGTGATCAGCGGAATGTTGAACGAGTCGCAGAAGCGGATGAAGCGCGCGCCCTTGAGGCTCGCCTTGATGTCGAGCACGCCGGCCAGGTGGTTCGGCTGGTTGCCGACGATGCCGACGGCGCGGCCGCCGAGCCGCGCGAAGCCGCAGACGATGTTCTTGGCGAAGCGCGCGTGCACCTCGAAGAACTTGCCGTCGTCGACGACCTTCTTGACGACCTGGCGCATGTCGTAGGGCTGGTCGCTGGACGCCGGCACGATCGTGTCGAGCGCCTCGTCCATGCGGTTGGGATCGTCCTCGCACGCGGCGAGCGGCGCATCCTCGCCGTTGTTGAGCGGCAGGTAGGACAGCAGCTCGCGGACCTGCAGCAGGCACGCGGCGTCGTCGGGCGCGGTGAAGTGCGCGACGCCCGAGACCTCGCTGTGCACGCGCGCGCCGCCGAGCTCTTCGCTGGTCGTGTCCTCGTGCGTCACGGTCTTGACCACGTCGGGCCCCGTGATGTGCATGAAGCTCGTGCCCTCGACCATCAGGATGAAGTCCGTGATCGACGGCGAGTAGACCGCACCGCCGGCGCACGGGCCCATGATCGCGCTGATCTGCGGCACGACGCCGCTGGCCAGCGTGTTGCGCAGGAAGATGTCGGCGTAGCCGCCGAGCGAGACGACACCTTCCTGGATGCGCGCGCCGCCCGAGTCGTTGAGGCCGATCACGGGCACGCCCATCTTGACGGCGAGGTCCATGATCTTGCAGATCTTGGCCGCGTGCGTCTCCGACAGCGAGCCGCCGAACACCGTGAAGTCCTGCGAGAACAGGTAGACCGGGCGGCCGTCGATGCGCGCGCTGCCGGTGATCACGCCGTCGCCGAGGATCTGGTTCTTCTCGCTGTCCATGCCGAAGTCGCGGCAGCGGTGCGTGACGAACCGATCGATCTCGACGAACGTGCCGGCGTCGACCAGCAGGTCGATGCGCTCGCGCGCGGTCAGCTTGCCCTTCTGGTGCTGCGCGGCGATGCGCTCGGGCCCGCCGCCCTGCAGCGTGCGTTCGCGCATCTCCAGCAACTTCTTCATCGCCTCATTCATGGTGCGGATCCTCGACGAACTCGGCGAGCACGCCGCCGAGGTACTTCGGGTGGACGAACGCGACGCGGCAGTCGTGCGCGCCGGGCGCGGGCTGGTCGTGCAGCATCGGCGCGCCGGCCCCCTTCATCGCGTCGATCTGGCGCTGGCAGTCGCCGACCTGGAACGCCAGGTGGTGCACGCCGGGGCCGCGCTTCGCCAGGTACTTCGCGATCGGCGAATCCGGCGCGGTCGGCTCGAGCAGTTCGATGCGGGTCGCGCCGACGCGCAGCACGGCGACGCGGACCTTCTCGGTCGGGACGTCGTAGGTGCCTTCGAGCACGAGCCCGAGACCCTGCGTCCAGTGCGGCAAGGCCTCGGCGAGCGAGGTGACGGCGATGCCGATGTGGTGCAGGCCCTCGGGGCCCGGTGCGGATGCCATGCGGAGGGGTCGAGCGGGGGAAATCGGCGCGGCATGCTAAGCCCCCACCGCGACCAAGGCGCGCGGGAACGCGGCAAAAAATGGCGCGGCCGCCGACCGTTGCCCGCCGAGCCTCGCCCGCCGATCCTGCTGCCGTGCCCGAACTGCCCGAGGTCGAGACCGTGCGCACCGGCGCCGAACCGCATCTGGTCGGTCGCCGGGTCGCGGCGACGCACCTGCAGCGCGACGACCTGCGCTGGCCGATCCCGGCGCGCGCGTTCGCCGGGCTGGTCGGTCGGCGCTGCACGGCCGTCGCGCGGCGTTCGAAGTACCTGCTGGTGCACTTCGACGGTCCGGGCGAGCCGGTCGCGCTGGTCCACCTCGGCATGACCGGGCGGCTGCTGGTCGAACCGCTGGCGCGCAACACCGAACGACCACCGTGGCGGCTGCACGAGCATTGGCGGCTCGACTTCGGTGACCGGCTCGTGCGCTTCGTCGATCCGCGGCGGTTCGGCGCGCTCGACGTCGCACCGGCGGCGACGCTGGCGGACCACGCACGCCTGCGCGACCTCGGCCCCGAACCGCTCGACCCGGCCTTCGACGGCGCGTTCCTGCACGGCGTCACCCGCGGCCGCAAGGTCGCGATCAAGCAGCTGCTGATGGACGCGAAGGTGCTGGTCGGCGTCGGCAACATCTACGCCAGCGAAGCCTGCTGGCGCGCCGGCGTGCGGCCGCGTCGCGCCGCGAAGTCGCTCTCGCGCGGCGAATGCGACGCGCTCGCCGCGGCAGTGCAGGCGGTGCTGCGCGCGGCGATCGCGGCGGGCGGCACCTCGTTCCGCGACTACGTCGGCGTCGCCGAGGACGCCGGCTTCTTCGCCCGCGAACTGGCGGTCTACGAACGCGCCGGCGAACCGTGCCCGCGCTGCGGCGCGGCGATCCGGCGCACGGTCGACGGCGCGCGCAGCACCTACTGGTGCGCCGGCTGCCAGCGCTGACGCCCGCCGCTCGTCACGACGCGAAGCGCAGGAACCACAGCAGCCGCACCTCGCGATGGTGCGGCCCCGACTCGACGTGGATCAGGCCGAACAGCGCGTTGAAGACGTTGCGCGTCGGCGCCGCGCGGTTGTCGGCTTCGACGACGTAGTGGTTGCGGTTGCTCAGCAGCAGGCCGAACGGACCGACGCTCCAGGTATCCTCGAAGGCGCCGTCGCGCAGCCGGAAGACGAACGGCAGCCAGACGTTGGTCTCCCGCGTGTAGTCGCCGAGCGCGACCTCGCCTTCGTAGGTGTCCGCCGCCGCGCGCTGCACGCGCCAGCGCATCGTCGCGCCGCCGGCGCCGCGGACCGCGATCTGCCGCACGAGTTCGTCGACCGGCGGCACCGGCTGGCCGTCGACGTCGAGCAGCACGTCGCCGCCGCGGAAGCCGCCGACCCAGGCCGGCGAGCCGGGATCGACGCTGGCGATCACCACCGCGTCGCGCGCCTCGCCCCAGATCCGTTCACACCACACGCGCGGGATGCCGAACAGGCGCGCGCCGGCGTAGGGCCGCGTCGCCGTCTGCGGTTCGTCGAGCGGCACGCCCTGGTCGTCGGTGAACGCTTCGCGGCGCAGCGCCGTCGTCAGCGGCAGCGTCACCTCCCGCTGGCCGCGCAACAGCTTCGCCTCGACGACCTGTGCCGCGGCGAGGCCGGCGACCGTCCGCTCGAGCTGGTCGCCGTAGACGATCGGTTCGCCGCCGAGCGTCAGCAGCACGTCGCCGGCGAGCACGCCGGCCTTCGCCGCGCTCGAGTCCTCGTAGACGCCGCGCACCAGCAGGCCGCTGTACGGCGCGACGCCGCGCTGCTCGGCTTCGCGCGGACCGATCTCGTCGACGCGCAGGCCGAGGAACGGTCGTTCGCGCTCCGCCTCCCGCACGACGCGCAGCGCCGCGCGCCCGCCGGCAAGGCTGGTGTCGAGGTGGAACTCGGTCGTGCCGCCGTCGGCGTCCGCGTGCTTCGCGAGGACGTAGTCGAGGGCCCCGACCGGGTTGAGGTCGCTGTAGGTGGTGCAGCCGCCGAGGGCGGCCGCGAGCAGCAGCAACGGGAACTGGATGCGCATGGTGGTCGTCGGCGCGGGTCGGTCGGCGCGGCCGCGTGTCGCCGGCTCACCGACCGCGCGGCACGCCGAAGCGGATCGCCAGGAAGGACAGCATCTGGCAGCCGGCGCCGAGCAGCAAGACGCCGCGAAAGCCGAATTCGCGATCGACCAGCCCGGCGGCCGAGGCGAACAGCGCGACGCCGACCTGCATGACGAAGCCGCGCAGTCCCATCACCGCGGCGAGCTGGGCCGGCGGCACCAGCCCCGAGACCAGCGCCTGCAGCGGACCGGTGCGCGCCGCCGCGGTCACGGCCAGCGTCACCCCGACCGCGAGCAGCGGCCAGGGTCCGGGTTCGCGACTCAGCACGACGAAACACCCGACCAGGACGACCGACGTCGCCAGCACGAAGGTGCGCTTGCCGAAGCGGTCCGACGTGCGGCCGAGCCACGCGCTGCCGAGCACCGACGCGAGGCCGAGGCCGACCCACAGCCAGACCTGCTGTGCCTTGGGCACCTGACCGGTCCGGTCCAGCCAGGTGCCGACGAGCTGCACGGTCGTGAAGAACGAGCCGACGTGCAGCATCGTCGCGGCGAGGCCGGCCGCGACCGGGCCCGCGAACAGAGGGCGCCACGACAGCGGCACGCGTTCGCGCGGCGGCGCGGTCGGCACGGCGCGCGCGGTCCACCACACGCCGAGCAGCGCCAACGCGGTCTGCACGGCGAAGATGCCGCGCCACCAGCCCGCCTGCGCCAGCGCGACCGACAGTGGCAGACCGAGCGGGTAGGCGAGGAACATGCCGGCGGTGAACCGTCCCATCGCCGCGCCGCGCCGTTCGTACGGCACGATCTCGGCGACCGCCGCCGACGCCGCGGCATAGGCGACGCCGACGGCTGCACCGGCGAGCGCGCGCACGGCGACGAACAGGGCGAACGTCGTCGCGGCGAAGTGCAGCGCGCTGGCCAGCGCGAACAGGCCGAGTCCCCAGAGCAGGCACCGCCGCCGCCCGTGGCGGTCCGCCAGCGGGCCGCCGACCAGCGCGCCGATCGCCGAACCGACGGCCGCCGCAACGATCAGCAAGCCGTCGTCGCCCGGCGCCAGCGTCAGGTCGCCACCGACGAACGGCAGCAGCGCCCCGAGCACGTTGGTGTTGAGGTTCAGCGCGAACGCCGCCAGCGCCAGCGCGGCGACGGCTAGGCGCTCCTGCGCGCGCGGCAGTTCGACGGACGGGGTCGTGGCCAAGCGCCGACATCATGGAACCGTCGCCGCGCCGCTGCACGAGGATCCTGGAGTCGGGCGCAGGCGCCACGCCATCGGCGGGATATGGTTCTCGGCCCCGTGTCTCGTCCGTCGGAGCCCCTCGCGTGAAGATCGCCATCCTCGGCGGCGGCATCTCCGGTGTCGCCCTCGCCCGCCTGCTGGTCGCGGACGGCCACCGCGTCACCGTGCTCGAACGGGCCGAGCGCGCCGGTGGTCTGTGCAAGAGCCGGCGCTACGGCGAGTTCACGTTCGACGAGGCCGGTGGCCACATCCTGTTCTCGAAGGACCAGCGCGCACTCGCCTGGCAGCTCGAACAGTGCGGCGGCGAGGCCGGCACCGTGCGCACGGTGCGCAACACCAAGATCCGCTGGCACGACCGCTGGGTCTCGTACCCGTTCGAGAACGGCGTCGGCGAGCTGACCAAGGCAGCGACCGTCGACTGCGTCGCCGGCTACGTCGAGGCCTACGCCGCACGCCGCGCCGGCGCGCCGTGCCCCGCCAACTTCGGCGACTGGATCCAGTGGCGCATGGGCGACGGCTTCGCCCGCCACTTCATGGTTCCGTACAACGAGAAGATCTGGAAGTGCGACCTGCGGCGCATGAGCAGCGAATGGGTTGCCGGTCGCGTGCCCGAGGCGCCGATCCAGGACATCCTCAAGTCGGCGATCGGCCTGCCCACCGAGGGCTACACCCACCAGTCGGTGTTCTGGTTCCCGAAGCACGGCGGCTTCGAGACGGTGGTGCGCGGCGCGGTCGCGGCCGGCGGTTTCGACCTGCAGTGCGGCGTCGCCGTGCAGCGCGTCGAACGCAAGGGCGATGGCTTCCGGGTGAACGGCGAGGCCTTCGACCTGGTGGTCAACACGGTGCCGCTGCCCGAGATCGAGCCGGCGATCGCCGAGATCCCCGAACCGATCCGAGCCGACATCCGCGCGCTGCGGCCGATTTCGCTGGTCAACGTGATGATCGGCGTGAAGCTCGCCGAGCCGCTGCCGCCGCTGAGCTGGATCTACCTGCCGTTCGCCGAGCAGGGCCCGACCAACCGCGTCACCTACTTCAGCAACTACTCGCCGCACAACGCGCCGGCCGGGCACGGCTCGTTCCTCGCCGAGGTCACGCACCGCGGCGAGCTGCGTCCCGACGCGGCATGGTTGCGCGATGTCGTGCAAGCGCTCGGCCGTGCCGGCATCCTGCAACCCGAGCACGTCGTGCTCAGCGAGTGGTGCGACAACCGCTACGCCTACATCGACCAGGACCTCGCGTTCGATGCCGGCATCGGCCGCGTGCGCGAATGGTTCGACCGCAGCGGCTACCTGACCTTCGGCC
>CAYMRG010000042.1:0-16042 GCA_964392555.1 uncultured candidatus Brocadiaceae bacterium | reverse complement strand
GCATCCGATGCCGACCAGCCCTGCGCGGGGCAGGGGCTCGGACCCGGCACGTAGAAGGCGAACTGCGTGTGCAGCTGGAAGCCGGCCAGCAACGGATTGGCCGGCATGGGGAACGGCAGCCCGACCCGCCCGACCGGGTCGGCGACCACGACGGCGAGAATGGAGCCGACGGGTGCGACCCACAGGTCGATTCCGAGGATTGGCAGCGGCGAGGTCAATGCGGGCAGGTTCAGGATGGCCACGCCGAGTGAGCCCGCGCCGGCACCGGTGCAATACAGAGCGAACGACGAGTTGCCGACCTGCGGCCACGACAGCGTGCTGATCGCCGGATCGCCGGCGCAGCCAGGGCTCGCCGTGCCGTAGGCCGTGACTCCCGTCGGGCGCATGTCGAAGCGGCTCAGGAACGCCGCGTTGACGCCGGGAGGTGTGCTGAACGCACCGGCGGTCGTCGGGTGGTTGGTGCCCGCGCGACCGACGACGGTCGCCTGGAAGCCGCTCGCGTCGATGGTCAGGGCCTCCGGCTGGGAATCGTCGCCGAACAGCGTCGAGTAGAGCAGTTGCTGGGCCGGCGGCAGGTAGGGATCGAGTCGCGACACGAAGCCCATGTAGAACATCCCCGTGAAGGTGCCGTTGTAGGCCCCGCCGGTCGTCGGGTAGTCGGGCGACTGTGTGCCGCCGGTGACGGTGATCGCTCCCGTCGCGTCGACGGCCATGTCCATCGGGAACTCGTAGATCGACCCGGCCAGGTAGCTGCAGTAGACGAGCTGCTGCGAGCCCGTCGCGGTCAGGTCGAACCGGGCGACGAACGTGCTGAAGTAGGACTGCGCCGGTCCGGGCGACGCGGACTGGTAGGCATTGGCCGAGACCATCAGGTTGTCCGAGCCGGTCGTGCCGCAGATGGTCACGGTGGCGCCGAACGGATCGCAAGCCATCGCGGCCGGCCAGTCATCGGCATTGCCGCCGAAGAACGTCGAGTATGCGAGCTGCTGCGTTCCGGTCTGGGTGGGATCGAGGATGGCGATGAAGTTGTCCGCCTGGATCGGGCTGCCGTGCGTCGTCTGCAGGGCGCCGGTCGTGGTCGGGAAGTTGATCGACTCGGCGCGCCCCGCGACGATCACGCGGCCGGTGATGTCCATGGCCACGGCGCCGGCCTCGTCGGCGTTGGTGCCGCCGATGTAGGTCGAGTAGGTCAACTGCTGGGCGGTCGGCAGCGTGGGGTCGAGGATCGAGACGAACACGACGCTGAGCGTGTTGTTGGGGGTCGTGTCGTAGGCCCCTGGCGTGATGGGGTAGTCGATCGAATCGGTGAAACCGGCGATCACGATCTCACCGGCGAAGCCATGGCCGAGCGCGAGCGGCACGTCGTAGGTGCTCCCGCCGAAGTGGCTCGAGTACACGAGCTGGGCTGCGCCCGTGAGCGCCGGGTCGAGCTGCGTCACGACACATTCGTAGCCCGAGGGCACGGTCGTGTATGCGCCGGCCGTCGTCGGGTAGTTGGTCGAGTCGCTCCACGCCGTCACCGTGATCAGGCCGGTCGCGCCGAGGTCGACGAGCGGCATGTCCTCCCCACCGGTTCCGCCGAGGTAGGTCGTGTAGCGGTGTTGCTGCGTGGTCGGCAGCGACGGATCGAGCTGCGTGATGAACAGGTCACCGCCACCGGGGGCGGCGGCGAGGAACGCGCCGGGCGTCGCCGGATAGGGGAGTCCATCGGTGTTGCCCACGATCGTGACGACGCCGGTCGCACTCTGCGCCGTGTCGTAGGGGATCGTGCCGCCGCTGACGGGTACGCCGCCGAACACCGCCGAGTAGAGCAGGCCCGGGTCGATGACGAGCGCCTGCTCGCCGTCCCAGCCGGGGACCGAGAAGCCGAAGCGGTTGTTGCCCAGCAGGCGGAAGCCGGCTGCGGTCGGTCGCCGATCCGCGCCCGAGCCGACGAATGCCATCGGTGCAGGTTGCCGCACGAACCCGGCCGCGGTCGCGAACTGCAATGCGCCATCGCCATCGAGGCTCACCGCATCGACGCCGGCGAGTTCGACGACCACCGCCGACAGGTCGGCACCGGGCGCCAATTCGACGTCGTACTCGAAGTGCCCGTCCAGCGCGTAGCAGCGGACGTCGACGCCCGCGTACAGGTCGGGGTAGGTGACCGCGCCATACCCGGGGACCTCGGTGCGCCATGTGCTCTGTTCACCGACGAAGAAATTGCGGCGCCCGGAGCGAATGGTGGTCGGGTCCGCGAGCGGCGCCACCGTTCGGGCGCCGACGAAGCGCAGATCCACGGCGGCGCCCTGCCGCGCCTGTCGTGGTGCCTGCAGGCGTTCGCGGGCGCTGACCGTCCGCAGGGGCTCGCTGCCGGGCGCGACGAAGGCCAGGCGGATGCCGTCCGCGGTCAGGAAGGCCGTGGTCGCGCCGATCTGGGCGACGAAGTCGGCCGGATGCTGCCATTGGCCGACGTTGGCGACGTAGACGACGGCCGGATCGTCACCGCCCTGGGGCACCCGAGGTGTCGTTTGCGCCAAGGCGGGTTGCAGAAGGTGGGCGACGAGGGTGCCCGTGGACAGCACGCTGCGTAGGTGGGACATCACGACGGCATGCGCTCGTCGGCGGCCGGCTGTTTCCGAAAATCGCGCGGGCGCGTCGTCCAGCGCTGGCCCTGCGTGATGGCAGCGACGCCGGCTGCCGAGATTCCCGACAGCGCCCGGTGCGAACCGCGACTTCTGCTCAGCATCCGCCCATGCCACGGCCGATAGGCGGACCGTGCGAAGGTTCCGCTTCCGTCTGACCCCGGTCCTCCGGTTGCGCACGCAGCTCGAACGAGCGGCGCGGCGCGACCTCGCCCAGGGCATGGCGGAGCTGGTCGCGATCGACCAGCGGCTCGCGGCCGCCACGCAGGGCCTGCGCGACTGCGCCGACCAGGCGGCGGCGACGACGCCGACGGGACTGCTCGCGCGCGCGCTCGAGCAGGGGTTGCGGCGCCATCGCTGGACGCTGCAGCAACAGCAGCAGAAGGCGCAGACGCAGGTCGAGCGGTTGCGCGCCGACTACGCGGCGCGGGAACGCGACGCGCGGATCCTGCGCAAGTTGCGCGACACGCGGCGGGCGGAGTGGCTCGCCGGCGTGCGCAAGGCCGAACAGGCCGAGCTCGACGAACTCGCGACGCTGGCGCGGGCCAACGCGGCCGCGGGCCACGACATCGCCGACGGAGGCAAGCCATGAAGTCGATCCTGATCAAGGCCATCATCGGCCTCGTCCTGTTCGCCGGTTCGCTGGTCGGCGGGCTCGCCGCGACCGGGCGTCTGAACCACGACGGCACGGCGAACATTCCGCTGCTGTCGTCGTTCTTCCCCGAGCCGCTGGCGCCGCCGGAGGGCGAGGCCGGCAAGGATGGCAAGGACGGCAAGGCAGGGGAGCAAGGCGGGGCCGCGAAGGATGCGGCCGACGCCGGCCACGCCGCGCCGGCCGAGGCCGACCACACCGGTGCGCCCGGGACGCCAGCCGATGCATCGGCCGCGAACGGCGCGCAGGAGCCGCAGGGCGACAAGCCGCGCAAGCAGAAGGTCGGCAAGTCGGTCGAGAAACCCGAGCCGCCGCCCGGCGAGGGCGGTGGGCACGGCGGTGGCGGCGGCCAAGAGGGCGGCGGCGAGGCAGCCGGTGGTCACGGCGAAACCAAGGCCGAGGGCGGCCACGGCGAGACCAAGGCCGAGAAGGGCGGCCACGGCGCGACCGGCGAGGACAAGAAGGAAGACGCGAAGGGCGAGCACGCCGCCGTGTCCGACTTCGAACACCTCGCGCAGGCGCTCGAGAAGGACCCGCAGAACAAGTATGCGCCCGGCGGCTACTTCCGGTTCGACGGGATGCCGGCCGGCCTGACGCCCGAACAGATCAACGAGGCCTGGCAGCGCGTGCAGTCGGTGCTCGCCGACATCGAGAAGCGCAAGACCGCGCTCGACCTGCGCGAGCAGGAGCTCAACGAGCTGGCCGACGACATCAGCCGGCGCCAGCACGAGCTCAGCGACCAGCGGCTCAAGATCGAACAGGAACACCGCCGCCTCGACGCCCGCATCGCCAAGTTCCAGGAGCAGGTCAAGCTGGTCCGCAACGACGAGGTCGCGTCGCTGAAGCGCAATGCGCAGACGCTGGCCGCGTTCGAGCCGAGCAAGGCCGCCGAGCTGGTGCAGGAGCAGTGGAAGACCGAACGCGGTCAGGACGAGGTGCTGCGCCTGTTCGAGTTCATGGAGCAGGACGCGGTCAACGACGTGCTCAAGGTGCTGCCGCAGGCGGTCGTCCAGGACATCCTGAAGAAACGACTCCGCGTCAGCAAGGAGGCCACGCCAGCGGCGCCTCGGTGACGGGGACGGCGCGAACGGCGATTCCTTCAACAGTCCATGCGACCGGCGTCGATAGCCGCAGCGGCGGGGATCGGCAGCACGCAGCGAGGAAAACGTGGCCGAAGAGAAGAAGAAAGACGGGGACGGCAAGGAAGAGGGCAAGAAGAAGAAGGGCCTTCCCGCGGTCGTCATGATCGCCGTCGGCGCCATCGCCGGCGGTGGCGGCGTCGTGTTCCTCGTTCCGCCGAAGGTCGTCGAGAAGAAGGTCGAGGAGCCCGTCCACGAGTTCGTCGACGTCACGCATCCCGACGCGATCCAGCACGAGTTCAATCCGCGGACGCGCGCCGGCAAGGGCATCGCCCGCGTCGAGCTGAAGTTCGTCTACACCGTGCGCGAGGACCTCGAGGAGGACGCGTTCAAGCTGATCAAGGCGAACTGGGAGAAGGCCAAGTCGAACGTGCTGCTGATCCTCAAGACGCGCAGCATGGAAGAGCTGCAGTCCGAGGCCGGCGTCCGCATGCTCGAGAAGGACATCATCGACGACCTCGATCGCACCTTCTTCCAGCGGCACGGCGAGCCGAGCGTCGGCAAGGTCACGTCGGTGCTGTGGCAGAAGTGGCTGATGCAATGAGGCGCGGCGACCCGGAGCGAACGTGAACGAGATCCTCAGCAACGAAGAGATCGACACCCTGCTGGAGATGTTCCGCAGCGGGGCCGCGGTCGAAGCCGAACCGGTCGCCGCAGCCGCGGCGCCGGCGCCGTTGCTGGCGCCCGAGGGCAGCTCCGTCAGCTCGATCGACCTGCTGAAGCCGAACCGGCTCGGCCGCGAACAGATGCGCGGCTTCGAGCGCTACTTCGAGAGCGCCGGCAAGATGCTGTCGGTCACGATCAGCGACAAGCTGCGCCTCGAGACGCGCTGCGACTGCGTCGCCGTCGAGCTGCAGCGCTTCGGCACCTGGCTGGAGCAGCTGCCCGGCCCGGTGGCGATCTTCCAGCTGCAGATGAAGCCGTTCAAACTGCCGGTGCTGCTGACGATCAGCACCAGCCTGCTCTACGGCGCCGTCGACCGCATCCTCGGTGGCTCGGGCAAGGTGACCCGCGTGCCGAAGGACTTCACCTCGGCGGAGTACTCGGTCGCCGACGCGCTGGTCGGGCCGGTGCTCGATCGCATCTGCGAGGCGCTGCACGAGGCCGTGCCGCTCGAATGGAGCGTGCAGAACCGCTACTGCAACCCGACGCTGGCGCAGATCCTGCCGTCGCAGGACATCGTCATGTCGGTCTACTTCCAGGCCACCGGCGACTTCCTGATCGGCGACCTGCGGCTGGTCGTGCCGTTCGCGGCGCTCGAGCCGCTGCTCGACCGCTTCGATCGCGACGCGATCGGCAAGGCCGCGCCCGGCGCGATGCGCGAGGTGCTCGGCAACACGGTGCGCGGCGTGCCGGTCGAACTGGCGGCCCAGCTCGGCACGGCCAGGGTGCGGCTGCGGCAGCTGCTCGACCTGCAGGCCGGCGACGTGATCCCGCTGTCGACGCGGGTCGGTGAGCCGGCGATCGTGCCCGTGCAGGGGCGGCCCAAGTTCACGGCGCACGTCGGTCGGATTGGCAACAGGATGGGCATCCGAGTTGCCGATGTGATGGGAGACCACGGCGCATGAGCGGCAACCTGGGCTTCCCGGACGCGGACACGAACTGGCAGGGCGAAGGCGCTGCGGGCGGAGCTTCGGCCGCGCCCGCGGTCCAGCCGGTCACGTTCGGCCAGCTCGGCACCGGTCCGCGCGCCGACGGCGGCCGCAACCTCGACCTGCTGCTCGACGTCGAGATCCCGATCGCGGTCGAGGTCGGCCGCACGCAGATGAGCCTCGACGAAGTGCTGCGCCTCGTGCCCGGCAGCGTCATCGCGCTCGACAAGCGCGCCGAGGAACCCGTCGACCTGCGCGTCAACGGCAAGCTGGTGGCCCGCGGCGAGGTCGTGCTCGTCGACGACACCTACGGCCTGCGCATCACGCAGATCGTCGACGCGGCCGGCCGGCTCGAAAGCCTGCGCTGACCGCCGATTCGCCGCCGCAGCCGGCGAACGCTACGCTGCCGGCCGTGACGGCCCAGCGGTTCGTGCTCGAGTTGGGATGCGCGATGCATGCGCTCGGCAGCCCGTCGTACCGCGTCGAGGACGCGATGGCGGCCTGTGCGCTCGCGCTCGGCCTGCGCGGCAACTTCTTCTGCACGCCGACGGCGATCTTCGCCGCGATCGGCCCGGTCGACGCCGCCGACGACGACCTGCGCACGACCTTGCGGCGCGTGGTGCCGGGCGAACACGACCTCGGCCGCCTGGCGCGGCTCTACGTGATCCGCGACACCGTCGTCCGCGGCGACTGCCCGCCGGCCGACGGGCTCGAGCGGTTGCGCGCCGTGCTGGCGCCGCGCGCGCGGCGGGCGCCGTTCGGCGAACTCGCCGCCGACCTGGCCGCCGGCGGCGGCGCGGCCGTGCTGTTCGGCGGCGATCTGCGCGAGGTGGCGGTGGCGGCGCTGGCCGGCCTGCTGGTCGGCGTGCTGGCCTGGGTCGCGGGGCGGCGTCCGGCGCTGGGCGACGTGCAGGCGGCGCTCGCCGGCGCGGTCGTCGCGTTCGTCGCGCACCTGCTGCCGGCGTGGCACGTCGCCGTGCGCCCGCCGCTGGTCACGATCGCCGCGATCGTCGTGCTGCTGCCCGGCCTGTCGTTCACGACCGCCCTCGCCGAGCTGGCGATGCGCCACCTCGCCGCCGGCAGTGCGCGGCTGATGGGGGCCATGGCGGTGCTGGTGACGATGGCGATCGGCGTCGGCCTCGGCGACCGTGCCGCCGGCCTCGCCGTCGGTCCGGCCATTGCCGTCACGCCGCACGCGCTCGCCTGGCCGTGGCAGGCGCCGGCGCTGCTCGCGATCGCCGTCGCGTTCGCCGTGCTGCTGCGGGCGGCCCGCAACCAGTGGTTCTGGGTCCTGGTCGGCGTCGCCCTCGGCTACGGCGGCGCCCGCCTCGGCAGCGCCGCGCTCGGCGCCGAGCTCGGCGGGTTCGTCGGTGCGTGCGCGGTCGGCGTCGGCGCCAACCTGTTCGCCCGCGCCCGGCGGCAGCCGTCCGCGATCGTGCGCACCCCGGGGCTCCTGCTGCTGGTGCCGGGCAGCCTCGGGTTCCGCGGTCTGACCACCGCGATCGACGCCGACTTCGCCGCCAGCGCCCAGTTCGCCTTCCAGACGCTGCTGGCCGGCGGGGCGATCGTCGCCGGGTTGCTGTTCGCCGGCGTGGCGTTGCCGCCGCCGCTCGACGTCGAGCCCGATTCGCGGCGGCCGCTCCGGACGGGGGTTCGGGATCGGTAGCGCGGAGTCGGTTGGATGGCGGCGTGATTGCCCTGCGGCGCATGCGACGGCCCGACGCGAGATAGTTTCTCGGACCACCTTCCCGCGGCAGTGCAGAGGCGTAGCCTGTCCTTGCCAGATCGGATCGGGTTCCGGTCATCCATCCTTCACCTCGGGAAACATCCATGCGTATTCCGCTTCCTCTTGCCGTGCTGGCATTGGCCGCCACCGCGGCCGCCCAGACGATCGTCGTCCCCAATGGCTTTGCCGCCACCGAAGGAAACTCGAGCACTGCCTATCCCTGGCAGCGCCTCGCCTCGGTCATCCACGTTCAATACTGCTACGACTCGACGCACTTCACGAACCAGGGGATCGCGTACCCGATCCTGATCAACGACCTGAAGTGGCGGACGAACGGCACGACGACGCTGACCACGGGCGGTACGTACAGCAACGTCGTCTGCGAGATGTCGACCAGCCCGCTCGACCAGAGCGCGCAGACGACCACGTTCGCGACCAACCACGGCGCCGACCTCGCCACCGTGTTCAGCGGCACGGCGACCGTGCAGCCCAGCAACGGCGCCACGCCCGGCGTCTACTACGTCGACCTGCCGATCACGCCGTTCCTCTACGACCCTTCGCTCGGCGACCTGGTCATCGACGTCCACTTCCCGGCGGGCAGCTGGACCGGCACGTCGGCCGGCGCGCTCGACTGCCAGACGACCGGCGCGCTGGTGTCGCGCATGTACAACCTGACCAGCGACACCGCGCCGACCGGCACGTTCCAGGCGAACGTCGGGCCGGTGATGGAGATCGACTACAACCCTGCCTCGGGCCTCTACTCGAACTTCTCGGCGAACGTGACCTCGGGCCCGTCGCCGCTGACGGTCAACTTCACGGACGGGACCTTCTCGAGCGATCCGGGTGGCGTGACCGCCTGGGCCTGGGACTTCGACGGTGACGCGATCATCGACAGCACGGCCCAGAACCCCAGCTTCACCTACACGACCTGCGGCAGCTTCGACGTCACGCTGACGACGTTCGATGCTTCGCACCCGCCGAGCACGCTGACGAAGACGGCCTTCATCACGACCGACAACCTCACGGCCGGCTTCCTCGACCAGGTGATCGCGCCGCTGACGGTCTCGTTCACCGACACCTCGAACATGCCGGCGACGGCGTGGGCATGGGACCTCGACGGTGACTCGATCATCGACAGCACCGCGCAGAACCCGGCCTGGGTCTATGCCAGCAACGCGCCCGTCACGGTCACGCTGACCGCGACGCGCAACTGCCAGTCGTCGACGGTGTCGCGCACGATCGTGCCCGAGCAGCAGCTGACGACCAACCTCGCCGCGAACAACGGCGGTGCCTCGCTGTGGACGGTCTACTTCAACCTGAACGTGACCAACCCGTACGGCGTCGACATCTCGTCGTTCGATTCGATCACGAGCTCGGTCAGCACCGCGTTCACGGTCGACGTCTACCTCGCCAACGTCGGCTACTCGGGCAACGAGTACAACCCGGCGCCCTGGACACTGGTCGGCACCGCGAGCGGCACGTCGAACGCCACCTCCAACGCGCCGTCGAACGCGGCCTTCCCGTCGCCGCTGCACGTCCCGGCCGGCAACTACGGCTGCGCGCTGCGCTACACGGGCGTCCCGCCGCGCTACGTGACGCTCACCGCCCTGGCGACGGTCGCCAACGCCGACCTGTCCCTGACGCTCGGCAGTGCGGCGGCGACGACGGTCGCGCCGTTCACCGGCACGACGACGACGGTCAACACCCCGCGCATGTGGAGCGGCACGCTCTACTACGGCACGTTCAACATCACCGGCGCCGCCAGCGCCGGCTTCTACGGCCAGGGCTGCGCCGGCACGCTCGGCACGACGCACCAGGCGATCGTCAGCACCCCGCAGCTCGGCGGCACGCTGTCGATCAACCTCGACAACATGCCGTTTGCGCTCGGCCTGATGGCGGTCGGTGCGACCCAGGTCAACGTCGACATCGGCTTCCTCGGCGCGCCGGGCTGCATCCTGCACGCGAACCCGGATGTCCTGGGGACGGTGCTCGGCGCCGGCACGACGGCGAACTGGTCGTTCGCGGTCCCGAACAACCCGATCTTCGCGGGCCAGCAGTTCTTCAACCAGTGCGCGGTCTACGATCCGGCCGCGAACGCGTTCGGCTTCGTCCTGTCCGACGCGGTCGCCTGGACGGTCGGTCTCTGATCGACCGACGGTCGTTCGACGACCCGGGCCCGGCTCGAGCCGGGCCCCGCTGCGGGCCGGCAGGGTGAACCTGCCGGCCCGCGTCGCGTACGGTAGGGAGTGCCAGGCTGCGAATTGGGGAATCGCTCGCCTTTCCAATCCGGCACTTGGCGCTACGTTCACCGGACACGCGCCTTCCGGAAGGGATGTTCCGGGTCTCGTGGGCGCGTTCCCCCAACCTCTGGAGAGCACCATGCGCTTCTCACTCCCCATCGTCGCGGCGTTGTTCACCGCGGCGGTTTCGGCCCAGACCCTCGTCGCGCCGAACGGTTACGACAACGTCGAAGGCAATACGAACAATGCGTTCCCGTGGAACCGCGGCGCCTCGAGCATGCGGATCCAGTTCGTCTACGACAGCACGAACTTCACGCTCGCCGGCATCAACTACCCGGTGCTGATCAACAACCTCCGCTACCGCCCCAACGCGCAGGCCACGACGGTGTCGTGGGCCGGCGGCTCGTGGCCCAACGTCCGCATCGACATGGCCAACTCGCCGCTCGACTACCTGGCGGTGTCGGGGACGTTCGCCAGCAACCTCGGCGCGAACCTCGCCACCGTCTACCAGGGACCCGTCACCGTGCAGGCCGGCGTCGGCCTCGGCACCACGGTCGTCCACCCGTGGCACATCGACATCCCGCTGGCGACGCCGTTCGTCTACGACCCGTCGCTCGGTGAGGACCTGACGATCGACATCTACCTCGACGGCACCGGCTGGACCGGCACGTCGACGCAGGCCGACCACGTCTCGCTGGTGGCGAACAACCCGCTGTGCAGCCGCGTCTACGACACGACGGGACTCACCGGCACGACCGGCACCGTCGGCACCTACTACGGCGCGGTGGTCGAATTCGGCTACGTGCCCGCCTCGGGCCTCTATGCCGGGTTCTCGGCGAACGTCACGAAGGGCCCATCGCCGCTGACCGTGCAGTTCACCGACTCGTCGTTCTCGAGCGATCCGGGTGGCGTGATCGGTTGGGCGTGGGACTTCAACGGCGACTCGGTCGTCGACAGCAACGCCCAGAACCCGAGCTTCACCTACACCGGCTGCGGCACCTACAACGTCTCGCTGACCGTGTTCGACGCATCGCACCCGGCCAACACCCTGACGCGCACCGGCTACATCGTCACCGACCAGCTCACCGCGAGCTTCGCCGACCAGGTGATCGCGCCGCTGACGGTCTCGTTCACCGACACGTCGAACATGCCGGCGACCGCCTGGGCCTGGGACCTCAATGGTGATTCGATCATCGACAGCACCGCGCAGAGCCCGGCCTGGGTCTACCCCAGCAATGCGCCGGTCAGCGTCACGCTGACCGCGACGCGCAACTGCCAGTCGTCGACGGTGACGCGGACGATCGTTCCGGAGCAGCAGGTCACCACGAACCTCGCCGCCAACAACGGTGGCGCGTCGCTGTGGACCGTCTACTACGACCTGGACGTGCTGAACCCGAGCGGCGTCGACATCTCGTCGTTCGACTCCATCTCCAGCTCGGTCAGCACGCCGTTCACGGTCGACGTCTACCTCAACGTCGTCGGCTACTCCGGCAACGAGTACAACGCTGCGCCCTGGACGCTGGTCGGCACGGCCAGCGGCACGTCGAACGCGACCGCGAACCAGCCGTCGAACTCGGCCTTCGCGACGCCGCTGCACATCCCGACCGGCCACTACGGCGTCGGCCTGCGCTACAACGGCATCGTCCCGCGCTACGTCACGCTCGGCGCCGTCACGACCGTCGGCAACGGCGACCTCTCGCTGACCCTCGGCAGCTCGGCGGCGACCACGGTCGCGCCGTTCACCGGCACGACGACGACGGTCAACACCCCGCGCATGTGGAGCGGGACGATCTACTACGGCACCCACAACATCACCGGCGCGGCCGGCGCGGGCTGGTACGGTCCGGGTTGCGCGGGCACGTCGCCGGTCTCGCACCAGACGGTCGTGAGCACGCCGCAGCTCGGTGGCACGCTGTCGATCAACTTCGACAACCTGCCGTTCGGGCTCGGCCTGCTGGCGGTCGGCGCCTCGCGGGTCCAGCTCGACCTGGGCTTCCTCGGCGCCCCGGGCTGCCCGCTGTGGGCTTCGCCCGACGTCCTGGGCACCATCCTGGGCGCCGGCACGACGGCGAACTTCACGCTGGCCGTCCCGGTCAACCCGGCCCTCAGCGGCCAGCAGTTCTACGACCAGTGCGCCGTGTTCGACCCGACCGCGAACACGCTCGGGTTCGTCATGTCCGACGCGCTCGGCTGGATCATCGGGAGTTGAGTCGGCTCGCCCCGCAGGGGCGACCCGGCACCCCAGCCGGTCGCCGCTGAGCTGCGCGCCTCAGGCGCGTCAGCTCCAGCGTAGGCGGGGGAAGCCGTGTCCCCTCGCGTTCCTTGGTGGTCTTCGGCGACGCCGCAACGCGGGGACCGCAACCCGCGAACAACGCATCCGGCCCCGCTGCGGCGTCCCGCTCGCCGCGGCGAGCCGTTCCGCTCCGGCGTCGACCCGGGAAGGTCGTGACCGGGCCGGTCTTCCGTTCGTCTCGGTGCTCGGCGCGGGGGGATGGTGCGCTATGCTGCGCCGCCCTCGATCCGCCTGATGACGCCCCGTTTCGACCCGCACGCCCGCCTCGACCAGTTCCCGATCCTGCGCGTGCTGCGCGAACGCGTCCTCGTGTTCGACGGCGGCATGGGCACGCAGCTCCAGGCCGCCAACCTGACGCTCGACGACTTCGCCGGCAAGGAAGGCTGCAACGAGCTGCTGGTCGAGACCCGGCCCGACGTGGTCGAGGCGATCCACGACCGCTACTTCACGGCCGGCGCGGACGTCGTCGAGACCAATTCGTTCGGCGGGTTGCCGTACGTGCTCGACGAGTTCGATCTCGGCGCGCGCGCCTTCGACCTCAACCGCATGGCCGCGGCGGTGGCGCGCCGTTCGGCGGCCAAGTTCACGACGCGCGAACGGCCGCGCTTCGTCGCCGGGTCGGTCGGCCCCGGCACCAAGCTGGTCACGCTCGGGCACATCACGACGCAGCAGCTGTACGAGGCCTACAAGGTCTACTGCGCCGGGCTGATCGCCGGTGGCGTCGACTGCCTCAACATCGAGACGTGCCAGGACATCCTGCAGGTCAAGCTCGCGATCTGCGCGGCGCGCGACGCGATGGCCGAGCAGGGGCGCGAGGTGCCGATCTTCTGCACGGTGACGATCGAGACGACCGGCACGATGCTGGTCGGCAGCGACATCGCCGCGGCCGTGACGACGCTCGAGGCGTTGCCGGTCGACGTGATCGGACTCAACTGTGCGACCGGGCCGGACCTGATGCAGGAGTCGGTGCGCCACCTCGGCAAGACGACGACGCGCACGATCATGGTCATGCCCAACGCCGGCCTGCCGCGCAACGTCGGCGGCCGCGCGGTCTACGACCTGACGCCGGCGGAGCTGGCGCGCTTCCAGGCGCGCTTCGTCCAGGAGTTCGGCATCGGCGTCGTCGGCGGCTGCTGCGGCACGACGCCGGCACACGTCGAGGCGATGGCGGCGGCGGTGCGGGGCCTCGTGCCGCGCCCCCGGCCGACCGACTACACGCCGCAACTCGCGTCGCTGTTCCACTCGGTGCCGCTCGACCAGGACACCGGTCCGCTGATCGTCGGCGAACGGACGAATGCCAACGGCAGCAAGATGTTCCGCGAGCGCATGCTCGCCGGCGACGTCGAGGGCATGCTGCACATGGCCAAGGAACAGGTGCACGAAGGCTCGCACGTGCTCGACGTCTGCACCGCCTACGTCGGACGCGACGAGTCCGCCGACATGCTGAAGCTGCTGCGGCCGATGGTGCAGCAGGTGACGGCGCCGCTGATGGTCGACAGCACGCAGATCGACGTCGTCGAGAAGGCGCTGCAGGCGATCCCGGGCCGCGCGATCATCAATTCGATCAACCTCGAGGACGGCGAGGACAAGGCCGACGCGTTGTGTCGCCTCGCGCGCCGCTACGGCGCGATGTTCGTCGCGCTGACGATCGACGAGGAGGGCATGGCGAAGACCGCCGAGCGCAAGCTCGAGGTCGCGAGGCGTCTCCACGACATCGTTGTGAACCGGCACGGGCTGCGGCCCGGCGACCTGATCTTCGATCCGCTGACGTTCACGATCGGCTCCGGCGACGAGGCGTCGCGCGACGCCGGCGTCCAGACGCTGCGCGGCATCGAGCTGATCAAGAAGCACCTGCCCGGCGTCCGCACGATCCTCGGCCTCAGCAACATCAGCTTCGGCCTGCAGCCGTACGCGCGGCAGATCCTCAACTCGGTCTACCTGGCCGAGGCGATCCGCCACGGCCTCGATGCGGCGATCGTGCACGCGAGCAAGATCATCCCGACGCACAAGCTCGACGAGGAGGATCGCAAGGTCACCCTCGACCTGATCTACGATCGTCGACGCGACGGCTACGACCCGTTGTTCGCGTTCATCGAGCGCTTCGCCGGCAAGAAGAAGATCGAGTCCGACGCGGCCGCCGACGAGAACGCGATGCCGGTCGAGGAGCGCCTGAAGAAGCGCATCGTCGACGGCAACAAGATCGGCATCCAGAAGCACCTCGACGAGGCGCTCGGCAAGTACAAGCCGCTCGAGATCGTCAACGAGGTCCTGCTCGACGGCATGAAGGTCGTCGGCGAACTGTTCGGCAGCGGCGAGATGCAGCTGCCGTTCGTGCTGCAGAGCGCCGAGACGATGAAGGCCGCGGTCGCCTACCTGCAGCCGTTCATGGAGAAGATCGAGGGCGACGCGAAGGGCACGATGGTGCTCGCGACCGTGCGCGGCGACGTGCACGACATCGGCAAGAACCTCGTCGACATCGTCGTCAGCAACAACGGCTACCGCGTCGTCAACCTCGGCATCAAGGTGCCCGTCGAGCAGATCCTGGAAGCCGCGCGCCAGCACAAGGCCGACGCGATCGGCATGAGCGGCCTGCTGGTCAAGTCGACGGTCGTCATGAAGGAGAACCTCGAGCTGATGAGCCAGCGCGGCATCGCCACGCCGGTCATCTGCGGCGGCGCCGCGCTCAACCGCGCCTACGTCGAGGACGACCTGCGCACGGCCTACACGAGCGGTCCCGTCTACTACGGCGCCGACGCGTTCTCCGGCCTGCACATCATGGACGAGCTGACCGGTCGCGCGAAGGCCAAGACGGTCACGCAGGTGACGACGCCGCAGAAGCGCGTCACGAGCCATCGCCGCATGACGCGCGCCGAGAAGGAGCAGCTGCTGGCGCATGCGTTCACCGAGTTCGCCGACAGCCGCATCGCGCCGGCGCCGAGCGTGCCGACGCCGCCGTTCTGGGGGCCTGCAGTCGTCGGACCCGAGGAGCTCGACCTCGGCACGGTGCTGCAGTACGTCAACAAGAAGGCGCTGTTCCGCCTGCAGTGGCAGTACCGCCAGGGCAAGCGCAGCGAGCAGGAGTACCAGAAGTTCGTCGCCGAGTTCGTCGAGCCGAAGTTCCGCGAGTGGCAGAAGCGCGTGCGCGCCGACAAGTCGCTCGAGCCGCGCGTCGTCTACGGCTACTGGCCCTGCTACAGCGATCGCAACGCGCTGGTCGTGCTCGACCACGTCGATCGCCGAACGGAGCTGTGCCGCTTCGAATTCCCGCGCCAGCCGGCCGGTCGCCGCCTGTGCCTGTCCGACTTCTTCCGCAAGCAGGGCGGCGAGCTGGACGTCGTCGGCTTCTCGCTGGTGACGATGGGCGCGATCGCGACGCAGACCAGCGAGCACTTGTTCCGCGACAACCGCTACGACGAGTACCTGCACTTCCACGGCCTGTCGGTCGAAGGCGCCGAGGCGCTGGCCGAATACTGGCACAAGCGCATGCGCCAGCAGCTCGGCATCGCGGCCGAGGACGCGCCGGACATCGACGACCTGTTCAAGCAGAAGTACCAGGGCAGCCGCTACTCGTTCGGCTACCCGGCGTGCCCGAACATCGAGGACCAGGACAAGCTGCTGCGCCTGCTCGAGGCGTCGCGGATCGGCGTGACGCTCAGCGAGGAGTTCCAGCTCGTGCCGGAGCAGAGCACGTCGGCCGTGATCTGCCACCACCCGGCGGCGAAGTACTTCAACGTGTCGGTGACGGCGCCCGGCGCCTGATCTACTACTCCCGCGTT